>SYAA01000211.1 GCA_005789055.1 Actinomycetota bacterium | reverse complement strand
GGTGTTGACCGCCGATCCCCAGCCCGTGGTGACGCCGCAGCCCAGCAGGCAGGCCCGGGAGAGCGGAATGTCGTCGTCGATCTTGATCATCGACGCCTCCGGCACGGTGCCGTAGGGGGCGAAGGTGCCCAGACCGATGGCGGCGTAGATATCCTGCCCGCGGGCGTGGCGCCGGAAGGTGCCGTCGGGTTGTAGTCCGATCAGGCTGTTGGCGCCCATATCGCACAGGTTCGAGTGCCCGGTCGCACACCAGCGACAGCGACCGCACGCCGGCAGGAAGGCCGCCACCACGTGATCACCGACTTTGAGTTCCCGCACTCCGGCGCCGACCTCGACCACGACACCGGCGCCTTCGTGACCGCCGATGATGGGAACCGGGGCGGGAAGATCCCCGGTCCGGATGTGGTGGTCGGAATGGCACAGGCCGGTGGCCTCGAAGGACACCAGGACCTCGCCGTCGCGCGGTGGATCGAGGTCGACTTCCTCGACGTTCCACTTCTGTTCGTAGTCCCACAGGACTGCGGCATTCATCTTCATCAGGTTCCACCGACCGGTAGGCATGGGCGAGTGTCGTGAGCATAGGACCCCCGGGCATGTCACCGCGCGAGGACGCCCACCCCCGTTGTGGCAGGCTGAAGCGCTGTGACCGACACCCCGGACACCCCGCGCAGGACTGGGCCGTTCGCCGTCGGCGACCGGGTCCAGTTGACGGACCCCAAGGGTCGGCACTACACGATGATCCTCAATCCCGGGGCAGAGTTCCACACCCACCGGGGCGCACTCGCCCACGACGAGGTGATCGGGTTACCCGAGGGCAGCGTGGTGAAGTCCACCAACGGTGACGCGTTCCTGGTGCTGCGCCCACTGCTGGTCGACTACGTGATGTCGATGCCGCGCGGTGCTGCGGTGATCTATCCCAAAGACGCCGCCCAGATCGTTCATGAGGGCGATATCTTCCCGGGTGCCCGGGTGCTGGAGGCCGGTGCCGGATCCGGTGCGCTGACCTGTTCACTGCTGCGTGCCGTGGGTCCGGCGGGCGAGGTGATCTCCTACGAGGTCCGCGCCGATCATGCCGAGCACGCCGAGCGAAATGTGGCGACGTTCTTCGGTCAGGACCCGGATAACTGGCGGTTGATCATCTCCGATGTCGTCGACTCTGATCTGGCTGACGCATCGGTTGACCGTGCCGTCCTCGACATGCTCGCCCCGTGGGACGTCCTGGACGCCGTGGCCCGGATGCTGGTGCCCGGTGGGGTACTGATCATTTATGTAGCGACGGTCACTCAGCTGTCCAAGACGGTCGAGGCGCTGCGCGAACGGCAGTGCTGGACCGAGCCACGATCATGGGAGACGCTGCAGCGCGGCTGGAACGTCGTTGGTCTGGCAGTCCGCCCGGAACACACCATGCGCGGGCACACCGCTTTTTTGATCTCCGCACGAAGGTTGGCACCCGGGACCGTGACGCCGACACCGCTGCGCCGCAAAAAGGGGCGGGGCGCGGCGGACCCGGCATAAGGCTCGCTCAGATCTAAAACATGCTCAGAATCAAACCGGCTGAAGCACGCGAGAGTTTCCAGCTGCCCTGATTGACGAAGGTGATGTTCTGCGTGATCGCCGGCGTGGCGGGGCCGGTGGCGGTGACGGTCGCGCTCGCGGCGCCAGCGGCTACTGCGGCAATGTTCACCACCGAGAAATTCAGCGGCAGCTGGCCCTTGGCGACCGCGTTCTTCATCAGGCCGTCGGCGGCGCGGGCCTCGACCCTGCCGATTCCGCCTTCGACCAGGTAGCTCTTCGCGGCGAACGGCACGTTGGGGTCGGCCAGCCCGTAGAGCACGCCGTAAAGCTGTTCGGCCGTCGGCAGCGCAGCGGCCGGATCCTGCGGCAGCGGGACTCCGAAAACGACCGGCTGCACGGCCGGTGCGGCAGGTGCCAGCGCGGTCAGGCCCCCGGCAGCGCCCGCGATGATCGAGGCGGCTGCCACGCATGTGGCCAGGGTTTTCTGGGTCACGACTGTCCTTCCGATCGGACCGACTCAGTGTTCAGGTTAACAGTGACGTCAGGGTGTCGACATGCCTGTAGCGCCCATGATGGTCTAATCGCCGGTAGCGTTGTGTCATCCGCCTCACCGCCTCCGGTGCGGGGAAGGAGCAGTCTGATGAGCGAGTCACATCGTCCTGATGCCTTCGAACACGGCGACGACGACGCTGCCGAGATCGAACACCTGCGCCGGGAGGCCGCGCTGTTGCGGGAACAGCTGCGCAGTTCCGGCACCTCCCGCGAGGTGCAGCAACTCGAAGCCCGACTGGATTCGCTGAACATCCGTAACGCCAAATTGATGGACACCCTCAAGGAAGCCCGCCAGCAACTACTGGCGCTGCGCGAGGAGGTCGACCGGCTGGGTCAGCCCCCGAGTGGCTATGGCGTGCTGTTGGAAGTCCAGGACGACGACACCGTCGATGTGTTCACCTCCGGCCGCAAGATGCGGTTGACCTGCTCGCCCAATCTTGCCGTCAGCGAGATGAAGAAGGGCCAGACGGTTCGGCTCAACGAGGCGCTGACGGTGGTCGAGGCGGGCACCTTCGAGGCGGTCGGGGAGATCAGTACGTTGCGCGAGGTTCTGGCCGACGGGCATCGTGCGCTGGTCATCGGCCACGCCGACGAAGAGCGGATCGTTTGGCTGGCCGAGCCACTGGTGGCGGCCGAGGACATGGCGCCCGAGGTGGCCGACGCCCTCGACGATGACCATAAGCCGCGCAAGCTGCGGCCCGGCGACTCGCTGCTGGTCGACACCAAGGCGGGCTACGCCTTCGAACGCATTCCCAAGGCCGAGGTCGAGGACCTGGTGCTCGAGGAGGTGCCCGATGTGGACTACGGCGATATCGGTGGACTGACCCGGCAGATTGAGCAGATCCGCGATGCCGTCGAATTGCCGTTCCTGCACAAGGACCTTTACCGGGAGTACTCGCTCCGCCCACCCAAAGGCGTGCTGCTGTACGGTCCGCCCGGCTGCGGCAAGACGTTGATCGCCAAGGCGGTCGCCAACTCACTGGCCAAGAAGATGGCGGAGGTACGCGGGGAGGACGCCCGCGAAGCCAAGTCCTACTTCCTGAATATCAAGGGCCCGGAACTGCTGAACAAGTTCGTGGGCGAGACCGAGCGTCATATCCGACTGATCTTCCAGCGGGCCCG
>SYAA01000210.1 GCA_005789055.1 Actinomycetota bacterium | reverse complement strand
TCTGGGGCATCGGCATGTACCTGTGGTCGGCGGTGCTGTACCTGCTACAGGTTCGCCTGGTGCTGCGCGGGCTGCCACGGGCGCATCCGGCGACGATGACCTAGGCTCGATCCGACCTGCCCGACCCCGAGCTGCCCGACCCCGACCCGCCCGACCCCGGGCTGTCCCCGGCGAAACGAGGAGACCCGTGAGCGACATCCCCGCCGACTTGCGTTACACCGCCGAGCACGAGTGGGTGCAGCGCACCGGCGAGGACACGGTGCGGGTGGGAATCACCGACTTCGCCCAGGAGTCGCTGGGCGATGTGGTCTACATCCAGCTCCCCGACGTCGGTACCGATCTCACCGCGGGGGAGTCGTTCGGCGAGGTCGAGTCCACCAAGAGCGTCTCGGACCTCTATGCGCCGCTGTCAGCGTCGGTGGTCGCGGTCAACGCCGAGTTGGAGGCCAAACCCCAACTGGTCAACTCCGATCCCTACGGTCAGGGTTGGCTCTTGGAGTTGCGTGCGGGCGGCGATACCCTTGACGACGGACTGGCGGGACTTCTCGACGCGGACGCCTACCGGGGCACGCTCAGCTGAGAGAAATACCGGGCTGAGAAACGCCGGTCCGGGAGAAACGCCGGGCTGGGGAGCGTCGGCCCGGAAACCGCCGTTGTTAGGGTGCAGCGATCCTTGGACGGTACGGTCAGTACTGCCAGACACGGCGCGGGACGGCGAGGAGTGGTTGAGTGACCCAACAGGACCGACCAGCGGGAACCGGCGCGACCTCCGATGAGGTCACGGTGGAGACCACCTCGGTCTTCCGCGCGGATTTCCTCAACGATCTCGATGCCGCGACCGGTGAGACCGCCGGGTCGGTGTCGGGATCAGGCGCGGTGTCCGGGGTCGAGGGTTTACCGGCGGGGGCAGCACTGCTGGTCGTCAAACGCGGCCCCAACGCCGGCTCCCGGTTTCTCCTCGACCAGCCAACGACCTCGGCGGGCCGGCATCCAGACTCGGAGATCTTCCTTGACGACGTGACCGTCAGCCGCCGCCACGCCGAGTTCCGAACCGACGGCGGGGAGTTCCACGTCGTCGACGTCGGCAGCCTCAACGGGACCTATGTCAACCGTGAGCCGGTCGACTCGGCTGCCCTGACCAACGGCGACGTAGTGCAGATCGGCAAGTTCCGGCTGGTATTTCTGACCGGTCCCAAGCCGGCCGAGGACGACGGTGTTGCGGGGGCCTAGTGAGCGCCCCCGATAGCAGTGAGCCCGCCGGGATGTCCATCGGAGCGGTCTTGGACCTGCTCCGACCGGACTTCCCTGATGTGACGATCTCCAAAATCCGCTTCCTCGAGTCCGAGGGCCTGGTCACACCCCAGCGCAGCCCGTCGGGCTACCGGCGGTTTACCGCATACGACAGCGCCCGGCTGAGGTTCATCCTGACCGCCCAGCGGGACCAGTATCTGCCCCTGAAGGTCATCAAGGCCCAACTGGACTCCCAGCCCGACGGGGCATTGCCGGGGCGGGAATCGCTCTATCCGGTCCCGCGACTGGTGGGAGTGGACGACCAACGCCGACCGGCCGCGGAAACCGCCACGTCGCCGGTGCCGGTTCGGCTCAGCCGGGAGGACCTGCGGGAGCGTTCGGGCGTCGGCGAGGACCTTCTTGCCGCGTTGCGGAAGGCCGGCATCATTACGACCGGACCGGGCGGGTTCTTCGACGAGCATTCGGTGGTGATCGCCCAGTGCGCGGCGGCACTGGCCGAGTACGGCGTGGAACCCCGGCACCTGCGAGCCTTCCGTTCCGCCGCCGACCGGCAGTCCGACCTTATTGCCCAGATCGCCGGCCCGGTCGGCAAGGCCGGCACCACCGGCGCCCGCGACCGAGCCGATGAACTGGCCCGGGAGGTGGCGGCGCTGGCGATCAGCCTGCACACCTCGCTGATCAAGTCCGCCGTCCGTAACGTCCTGGACCGCTGAGGACTAGACTCGTGAAGGTTCACGCACATCTTTGGCGGAGGTCGGTTACCGATGGCTGAGGTACTCGTTATCGGCGTTCGTATTGAGCAACCCACCAACCAGCATGTGCTACTGCTGCGCGAGTCCGCAGGGGACCGCATCCTGCCGATCTGGATCGGGGACAGCGAGGCGCAGGCGATCATCCTGCAGCAGCAGGGTGTGGAACCGCCGCGCCCGCTGACCCACGATCTTTTCCGTGATGTCATTGGCGCCCTTGGTCATTCACTCAAAGAGGTTCGCATCGTCGACCTTCGCGAGGGAACGTTCTACGCGGATCTGGTGTTCGATAACGACGTCCGGGTGTCGGCCCGGCCATCGGACTCGGTGGCCCTGGCGATTCGGATGGGTGTTCCCATCCACGTCGAGGAGGCGGTACTCGACGAGGCGGGCCTGCTGATGCCCGAGGACGGTGACGAGGAATCCGACGGGACGATGCGCGAAGACGAGGTGGAGAAATTCAAGGAATTCCTCGACAGCGTGTCACCGGACGACTTCAAGGCGACCTGAGGGCGGGGCCGCGGAGATCACGGACGCGCATCAGTTGGGCCGGGCTTGCCGCGACACGCCCTCCGGGGCCAGACAATCGCACCTGCGACGTTCATCATTTGTCCTGCGGCGTCCGCTGATTTGGCGGCGTGAGTCCCACGGCTGGGGCCACCCGGGGCGTATGCTCAACCCCGGGGAGACGGCTCCGGCTGTGAACGGCGAGAGGATGCATCGTGGGAGATGAGTCACGACAGGGAGAGCTCGACCTTTCTGCCCCCACCGGTGTTCATGCCGTCAGCGAACCTGTGCAAGGCGGTCTGTTTCCGGATGACTCCGTTCCCGACGAGTTGATCGGCTACCGCGGCCCGAACGCCTGCCAGATCGCCGGAATCAGCTACCGGCAGTTGGACTACTGGGCTCGTACCTCGCTGGTGGTGCCGTCGATCCGCAGCGCGGCGGGATCGGGCAGTCAGCGGTTGTACTCGTTCAAGGACATCCTGGTTCTCAAGATCGTCAAGCGGCTGCTCGACACCGGCATCTCGCTGCACAACATCCGGGTCGCCGTCGACCATCTGCGCCAGCGCGGCGTCGAAGACCTTGCCAACATCACCCTGTTCTCCGACGGCACCAGCGTCTATGAGTGCACCTCGGCCGAGGAAGTCGTCGACCTGCTGCAGGGTGGCCAGGGCGTATTCGGCATCGCGGTCAGCGGGGCCATGCGCGAACTCACCGGAGCCATCGCCGAGTTCCCGGGTGAACGGGCTGACGGGGCCGAGTCGATCCCGTCCCCCGAGGACGAACTGGCCTCCCGACGCAAAAATCGCGACCGCAAAATCGGCTAACGCCACCTTTCTCCCGCGAGCAGACGCAAACCCGCACGTTTTTGGCCCCGCCAATGCGACTTTATGTCTGCTCGCGGCTAGACTCAGGGGCGCATCGACCCCGTGCGGGAGAGTTCCGGGACAGCCAGTCGCGGACGCCGAAGGAGCAATACCTCTCCGTCAATCTCTCAGGCCCCAGGACCGCACCGGAACACGATGCCTCTGGAAAGCGGCGACCGTTTCGCGGTCGCCCGCCGATGGGGAAAAGCAGCACTATGCTGCTGAATCTCTCAGGCACCCATGACAGAGGGGGAGGACGTCCGATGGTCGCGTCCACCCCGAGGAGTGCCTGTGTCCGAGAACTTCGCCGCCCGCCATATCGGCCCTGATGCCGATGCCCTTGCCACCATGCTCGGCGTCATCGGCGTGTCGTCGCTCGATGAGCTGGCCGCCAAGGCCCTACCGGCCGAGATCCTTGACCCGCTGACCGGCCAGGGGATCGCGCCGGGATTGGAAACGCTGCCGCCCGCGATCTCCGAACACCAGACGCTGGCGGAACTGCGAACGCTCGCCGACTCCAACAAGACGGACGTGTCGATGATTGGTCAGGGTTACTACGACACCCTGACCCCGCCGGTGCTGGTACGCAACATCCTGGAGAACCCGGC
>SYAA01000209.1 GCA_005789055.1 Actinomycetota bacterium | reverse complement strand
GCTGCTGTACCCGTTTCAGCCGATCCACGTCACCATCGCGGCCTGGTTCACCATCGGCATCCCGGCATTCGTGCTGTCGCTGGCGCCCAACAACGAACGAGCGCGGACCGGTTTCGTCCGCCGGGTGATGACCTCGGCGCTACCGGCCGGCACGGTCATCGGGATCTCGACCTTCACTTCGTATCTGCTGGCCTACCCCGGAACCAACGCCACTGCCGTCGCCCAGACTCGGGCTTCGACAGCGGCGCTGATCACCCTGCTGATCGGAGCGATGTGGGTGTTGGCCGTCGTCGCCCGGCCCTACCAGTGGTGGCGGTTGGCACTTGTGGCTTTCTCCGCCACGGGCTACCTGGTCATTTTCGCCCTGCCACTGGCTCGGGAGAAGTTCATGCTTGATCCGTCGGATCCGGGGATTACCACGCCGGCGGTGCTGATCGGACTGGTGGCGGCGGCGTTGATCGAGGCCTCCTGGTGGATTCAGGGCAGGCTGCTCGGCGAACCGCGGATTTTGTGGCGGTAGCGGCCCACGGTGCGTAGATTGGCCCGGGGACACCATCCGGGCAACCGGAGGTAACCGACCCCGCACCAACCATGAAGGGAGCACCCATGTCATTGTTTGACAAGGCCAAGGAAGTCATCAGCGAGAACGTCGACAAGATCCAGGACGGGATCGATAAGGCCGGCGATCTGATCGATGAGAAGACCTCGGGCAAGTTCTCCGAGACCATCGACAAAGTGCAGGGCGCGGCCCAGACCGCCGTCGACAAGGTCTCCGATGCCGCCACCAATGCCAAAGACGCCGCCACCGGCGCCGCCGAGACCGTTGCCGACAAGGTGACCGGTGCCGCCGACGCCGTCGCTGACAAGGTCGATCCGACCTAAGTCTCGATGGCGAAAGTCTCGGTTTCCGTAGACGTTCCGCTATCACCCGAAGAGGCTTGGCAGCACGCTTCCGACCTGTCCCGGTACTCCGAATGGCTGACCATTCACCGGGTCTGGCGGTCTGTGTTGCCCGAAACGATCGACAAGGGCACCGTGGTGGAGTCCATTGTTGAGGTCAAGGGCATGTACAACCGCATCAGGTGGACGATCGTGAACTACCGGCCTCCGGAATCGTTAACCCTGGACGGCATCGGGACCGGTGGAGTCAAAGTGAAAATGATCGGCAGGGTCCGGTCCGGTCACCGCTCCGGGTCTGGTAGCTCCGGGTCTGGGAGCTCCGGGTCTGGGAGTTCCGGGTCTGGGACCCCCCCGACACGCGTCGATCCGGCCGCCTCGGTGGTCACCATGGATGTCCACCTCGGCGGGCCGGCGCTCTTCGGCCCGATCGGGTTGCTCGTGGCCGCCGGGTTGCGCTCCGATATCCAGGCATCACTGAACCGGTTCGTGACCGTGTTCGCCTGAACCCGATCCACCCCGGCGCAGTGTCTCGAGTAGTTCCCGATAGGGCCCCACCAAATAGGCGGTGTCCCCGGCGCTGAGACGGGCGTCCCGGTGCGGATGAAACTCGACCTGGCCATCCCGGCGTTCGACGGCGATGATCCGCGTCTGGGTAGACACGCCGAGCATCGGCATCCCGTCCATCTCGCTGCCCTCCTGCACCTGCACGCCACCGATCATGAACGAGTGCTGGCCCACCGAGAACGTGCCGAGGACCTCCAGCCCCATGGCTGCCCCGATGAACCACGGCGTGGCGAGGTCCACGGTGGAGCGCACGTGTTCGAAGCCGAGGCGATGGCCGACTGCGGCGCCGAGTTCGCGATCGTAGATCCTTAAGACGATCGGCGGCAGTCCTGCCGCGCACTCTGCGCCCGCGGCAGCGCCGAGCATCTCCTGCAGGATGATTCCGGTTTCGATATTGACGATGTCGTTCTCGGTCAGTACGGCCACCGCGCGGGCCTGTGTGACCCGGGCCGCGGCCAACGTCGGGCGCAGGGTGGCGTCGCCGAAGATCACCGGGATACCGAGCTCGGCCGCCGCTGGCAGGTAGCGGCTGTCCTCGTCGAGTTCGATCACCGCGACATCGTGGCCGGCCTCCCGGAGCATTCCGGCAACCCGAACTCCGAACGACCCCAGGCCCACTACCACGATGTGGTCGCGCAAGTGGCTGACCTTTTCCCGACTGGCCGCCTGCGGCATCCGCCGCGACAGCAGAACATCGGCGATGAATGCCACCAGGATCGCGTTGGTGGCGATCCCACTGAGCATCATCACCACCCCCCAGAGTCGAAGCCAGGTTGCCTGTAGCGCGAAGTTGAAATCGCCGTAGCCGACGGTGGTGAGGGTTTCGGTGGCAAATGACAGCGCGTCCACCCAGCCCATGTCGGGCTGCCGAAAAGCGAACCGCAGGATCAGCGTTGAGCCGATCAGAAGCGCCAGCGCCACGGCCAGCGCCCGATAGAACATCGGGTTGAGATCGTGATGAAAAGCGCGCACCGAGTCCCCGAACCGGACTCTGCGTGAGCGCCGCGGCACGATCGCGTCGACGGAGCCCGCGACCGGCATACCACTGTCGGCGAGTTCGCCGGGTCGGCCGATCATCGTGATCCAGTCACCCACGCAGACGCGGGTATCGAGCGGGGGACAGGCGAGGACGTCCCCGGCTGCCAGCGAGTTCGCACCGCGAACAACGGCCACCGGCGCCAACCGGCCGTAGATCTCCCGCAGTGTGCCGTCCACCGCGGCCGCGGCGTTGGAGACGACGAAGTCCTGGGCCGCAACCCGGATCGTGTGTGCCGTTCGCCCGAGCAGGGCTTCGAGGACCGAGGGGGCAGCCAGATCGGCCACGTCGAGAACCGAACCCGGCCCGTTGTCGTCGTCCATCGCCTGGCGCAGGACGGGGTTGGCGATCCGGGCCACCACCCGGACGCCGGGGTTGGCTCGGCGAGCTAGCAGGGCCATCTCCAGGTTCAGCGAGTCCTCGGTCGAGGCGCAGATCACCGCATTCGCCGTAGCGACATCGGCGGCGGCCAGACCGGTTGGCGACTGCAGCGTCCGGACGTCGGCGTCGCCCAACTCGTCGATGATCCGCCTCGCGAGTGCATCCTCGCCGCAGACGATGATGTGGCCGGACATGGCCCAAACGCTACTGGTCTAACCGTGGTTCCTGGTCTAACCGTGGTTCCTGGGCCAACCGTGGCCGGGTCACACTTCCAGAGCGAAGTCCGCGAAATCGAAGCCGGGCACCACGACACAACTGACCAGGGTTGGCTCGATGCCGCGCGGACGGGCCCGCTGCCAGTGCCCGGCCGGCACCAGCACCTGAGGATGCTGGCCGGCTTCGACATCCGAGCCGAGCAGCACTGTCGTCGCACCGTGTTTTTCGGGACCGAACTCCAGGGCCACCGGACTGCCCCGATGGTGCAGCCACAATTCCGCGCTGCGCACGGTGTGCCATGCCGATTCCTGACCGGGAAGCAGGGCGAAGAGGATCGCGGTGCCGGCGGCGCGCGGGCCGTCGTAGTGCGGCGGCAGCGCGGCGTCGGCCAATGTCAGCTCACTGCGCCAGGTTTCACGGAACCAGCCGCCCTCGGGGTGCGGGGCCAGATCGAGCTGATGGATCCACTCCGGAACGTCGGTCATCGCGTTGCCTTCCCCTCCTCGGAAACGGTTAGGGTTCGAGGATGGCACGCCTGCGTCCGGGGTGGTTGGTGGCCCTGGCTGCGGCGGGCCTCTCGGTCAGTGCCTGGCTGCCCTGGCTGACCTCGCCGGTCGGCGGCGGCGGCCGCGCCAGTGCCATTGGCGGAACCCTCGGCAGCATTGAGTTGCCGCCACGGTTCGGCGTCGGGCAACTCATCGTGGTGCTGTCGTCGGTCCTAATCGTCCTCGGGGCGATGGTGGCGCGCGATCTCTCACCGCGATTGGCCGGCTCGGCAGCGGTGGTGATCTCAGCCCTGGTCGCGTTTCTGACCTGGTGGTATTTCCGGGCCAACGTCGCATCGCCGGTGGCCGCCGGATACGGGTTCTACCTCGGGGCGGCCTGCGCGCTCGCAGCGCTGGCGTGTTCGGTGTGGGCTTTGCTCGCGGCGCGCCGGTAGGCTCAGTTGCGACTCGCGTCGTTGCGTGGACAAGCCGGTTCCGAAGGGAAGCAGATGGGCGTTCCGATGGGAAGCGGGTGTCGCGTTGCCTGCGGGCTGGCCGTGGTTGCGACGCTCGCCATCACCGGCTGTTCGGGTTCCAAGCCCAGCGCCGAGAAGTGCGCGGAGGTTTCGGCCGCGCTCAGCGATGTTCCGACGCGCACCGATCAGGAGCCGAAGATGCGGATTCCCCTGCCGCCCGGCTGGGAGCGCAGCACCAAGATGGACAACGAGTCCATCCGGTTCGCGATCCGCAACCCCTCCCTCACCGTGGACGGCTTCACACCCAACGCGGTGGTGACGCTGCAGAAGGTCGGCTCCGAGATCCCCAAACCGGAGAAGGTTCTCGAGGCGCAGAACGAACAGCTCGCCACGAAGCTCAAGCTGACCGATATGAGCACCAGCCCAGGCAAAGTCTGTGGCGCGACCGCCCTGTCAGCCACGTACACCGCGCCCGAGGTGAAACTCGGACCTAAGGTCCCGCCGATACCGCCTCGGACGGCGAGTGCGGTGAGCGCGGTCTACCGGGGCAGCGAAGCCAACTACATCGCAACGTTGACCGTGCAGACCATCAGGCCCGATGACAAGACCTACGTCGCTGATTCGGCGATGATCCTCAAGGGATTCCAGCTACTGCCGCCTGGCTGAGCCAGGATCGCTCCTTTCCGGTCACCGGCCGGCACCGGCGAGTCCGATTGCCTCGGCCGCCGAGTCGGTTTGGTGCCACCGACGCACGGCGGAGCCGGCGACCCAGGTCGCATGCGTGCCGCTGGAGATCCGTTCGGGCAGTTGTAGTTTGCACACCGGACCGTCTGCCAGGCGCGTGGCGTCGAACACCAGACAGTAGGAGGCGTCGGCATTCATGTCAGTGGTCAGTGTGATCAGATATCCGTCATCTTCGGCGCGGGACCCAGTTCGCGGTGCCATCGCGGTTTCGCTGCCATAGACGCCGTCGGCGAACCGGTGGTGCTGCTCGGCGCCGGTGAGCACGTCATGGCGGATCAGGCCGTCGAACAGGAACCACCCGGGTTTGGCGGTGGCCGCGTAGGCATAGCGGTACGGTTCGCCGCCGTGG
>SYAA01000208.1 GCA_005789055.1 Actinomycetota bacterium | reverse complement strand
TCACGCTGGCCGCCGCCGTGGAGGACGGCTCCGAGCATGCCGTCGGCACCGCGATCGTGGCCGCCACCGGCACTCGGCGCCCGGCTGTCCAATTCCAGGCGTTTCCGGGCAATGGAGTCGCCGGTCTGGTGGATCAGCGGCGGATCGCGGTGGGCCGGCCACGGTGGATCAGTGGCGGTAATCCGGTTCCCGAGGTCGTGCAGTCCGCACGTCGTGACGGCGAAGCACGCGGCGAGACAGTCGTTCTGGTGTCCGCCGACGAGGAGGTCTGCGGCGCGATCGCGGTGGCGGATGCGGTCAAGGATTCAGCGGCAGGTGCTATCGAGGCACTGCATCGCGGCGGCCTGCGGACCGTGCTGCTCACCGGGGATAACGCCACCGCCGCCGCTGCGGTGGCGGCACTGGTCGGCATCGATGAGGTCATTGCCGAGGTGTTACCCGAGGGCAAGGTCGATGTCATCGAGCAACTTCGGGAGCGCGGTCGGGTGGTCGCCATGGTCGGCGACGGCATCAACGACGGACCCGCCCTGGTGGCCGCCGACCTCGGTCTGGCGATCGGGCGGGGCACCGACGTGGCGATCGCCGCGGCCGACATCATCCTGGTTCGCGATGACCTCGGAGCGGTGCCCCTGGCCTTGGACCTGGCCCGGGCGACGATGCGCACCATCAGGGTCAACATGGCATGGGCCTTCGGCTACAACGTGGCCGCCATCCCGATCGCCGCGGCGGGCCTGCTCAACCCGCTGATTGCCGGAGCGGCGATGGCGTTCTCCTCGTTCTTCGTGGTCTCCAACAGTCTGCGCCTGCGCAATTTCGGCGCCGCCCCGCTACCGAAAGGCTGATCGCCGTGTCCCAGACCTTCACCGTCGCCGGACTGAGTTGTCAGAACTGTGTCGGCCACGTCACCGGTGCGCTGAACACGCTGCCCGGGGTGAGCACCGTCCTGGTGGAACTCGGCGTGGGGGAGCCCTCGACGGTGCGCATCGATGCCGATCGTCACCTTGACGAGGCCGAGGTCCAAGCCGCGTTGGCCGCTGAGGGCGACTACACGATCGTGCGGTGACCGGGCGCGGTATGGTCGTCGAGAAGTTCGGACGGTGCGGAAACCGGTGAGATTCCGGTGCGGTCGCGCCACTGTGTCCACCCGGGGCCGTACCAGCCCATGGTTGGTAGCCAGACCCTCCCGGCCGAAGTCGCCACGACGGGGACGCGCAATCCTCACGGGGAGGTCAGATGGCCGTGCAGGGTGTCAGTTCATGGACCCGGAGAGACTTCGCTGAGGTTTCCGCGATCCTTGGTGTGGTCGTGGTGCTGCACGCCGTCGGATTCGGTCTGCTGATATTTCTGATCGCTCCCGAGAACTACCCGGTCGGTGCGCAGGTGTTCTCGGTCGGTCTCGGGGTGAGCGCTTACGTGCTGGGTCTGCGACATGCCTTTGATGTCGACCACATCGCTGCCATCGACAATGTCACCCGCAAATTGACTGCCGATGACGCCCGGCCCAAGTCGGTGGGATTCTTCTTCGCGTTGGGACACGCTGCAATCGTGGTGGTGTTGGCCCTGTTGGTGATCGCCGCGGCGAGAGTCGCCGGAGCGCTTCTGGACGATGACTCATCGGCCCGCCACGTACTGGGTCTCATCGGCACCCTAGCGTCGAGCGGTTTTCTCTTTCTGATTGCAATCGTCAATGTGGTTGCGCTGATCGGTATTTGGCGGGTGTTCAAGGCATTGCGGGGTGGTCGTTTCGACGAACGCGAACTCGAGGATCAACTCGACAACCGTGGCCTGCTGGCGCGGATCCTGCGGCCGATCATGGCACGGATCAACCGTCCGCGGCAGATGTTCGCCGTGGGGGCGATCTTCGGATTGGGATTCGACACCGCGACCGAGGTGGCCCTGCTCGCGCTGGCGGGAACCGGGGCGGCGGCGGGTATGCCGTGGTACGCGGTGCTGACGTTACCGGTGTTATTCGCCGCGGGCATGTGTCTCATGGACAGTCTCGACGGAATCTTCATGTCCGCGGCTTACGACTGGGCGTTCGCGAACCCGGTCCGCAAGATTTACTACAACCTGACGGTCACCGGCCTGTCGATTACGGTCGCTGCGCTCATCGGGACCGTCCAACTCCTCTCCGTGGCCCACGACGATTTCGGTATGTCCGACCCGGTCACCGAATGGGTGAGCGCGCTGAGCCTGGACGACGTCGGCTTTGTTGTGGTTGGTCTGTTCGCGGTGACCTGGTTCGTCGCGTTCGCATTCTGGAAATATGGCCGCCCCGAACGGCGCTGGCAGCCCGCGGTTGATTGATACCGGTCCCGGCAGTTGGTACCGGTCCTGGCGGGGGGCGGATTCAGCGCCGAGTGCGGGCCAGTTCACGCAGCATCGCGTTGTAGGCCTCGAGGTCGTCGTCGCCGTAGGCGGCGTCGGCGTGCCGGTCGGCACGAACCCCGGCGCGACGATCCTGCCGGGCCCACTGCGCGACCAGTGCGATGGCGACGATGAGCACCGGCACTTCACTGGCTCCCCAGGCGATCGCGCCGCCGAGGTGCTGGTCGTCAGTGAGGCTGGATACCCACGGTAGCGCCATGGTGGTGTAGTAGTCGCCGCCGACCGCGGTTGTCTTCGTCATCATCGCGATACCGAAAAATGCGTGAAAGGGCATGGTCGCGAACAACAACGCGAGCCTGCCGATGAACGGAAGGCGGCGCGGGCCCGGATCGATGCCGATGATGCCCCAGTAGAACAGGTAGCCGGTGAGCATGAAGTGCAGGCTCATCAACTCATGACCCCAGTGGTAGCGCACCAGGATGTCGAACAGCGGTGAGAAGTACACGGCGTAGAGCGACCCGACGAACAATAAGAAGGCCGTGATCGGATTGGACAGGAAAGCGGTGAATGGCGAATGAACCGCTCGCACGATCCATTCCCGGGGACCCGGTGGCGCTCCGGGTGCTGCGCTCGGCAACGCCCGCAACGCCAACGTCACCGGTGCCCCCAGAACCAGGAGAACCGGGACGAACATGTTCAGCGTCATGTGCTCGATCATGTGGATGCTGAACATCGCTGAGCCGTAGGACCGGAAACCCGAACCGGTCGCGAACACCAGGGCCGCGCAGCCGACCAACCAGGACACCGTGCGTCCGACCGGCCACCGGTCACCGCGGCGGCGCAGTCGAACTACGCCAGCGAGGTAAAGGGCGGCCAGCAGAAGTCCGCCGACACTCAGGAAGGGATCGAAACGCCAGAACGTCAGCATCCGCAGCGGACTCGGTGCGCCGGGAAATTCATAGCCGAGAATCAGCAGGAGTTGGGAAACGGTCGAACCGCTGGCGGTCCTCAGGAAGCGGGTGTTGGTCGCAATGTCGTAGTAACAGCACACCGCCGACCAGAACGGGAGTAGCCGGGGTGCGATCTGGACGGTCATGGCCGAGACCGCGGCCAGTGCGGCCATCGCCGTTACGGCATTGAACGCCGACGCGCGCCCTCGCCAGTCGAAGATCAGGCCGGTGAGCAGCGCGGCCGCCGCCACTAGCCCCAACCGGCCGTATCCGGAGTCCAGTGGCGGCCCGGCCAGGAGCACCATCAAAACCGCCCCGAAGATCAGTGCCACCACGCCGGCAACCAGTGTCGTCACGCGCTCGGCCTGACCGACTGCGCCGGTTGCCCCGGCCAATGCTGATGTGATCTTCACTCCGGCGAACACCGAGACCGCAACCGTGAAAACAATGACCGAACTCGTGGCGTAATCATGGTCGGGCCCGTAACTGGCATTGCCGTTAACCGGGAATGCCACCACGCCGATGATCGCCGGAATCAACAGCGGCACGTGCCAATCCCACCGCAGGGTGAGTCGCAGACCCACCACGGTCACCGCTGCGCAGATGGCGACCATCACCCATGCCCGTGCGTAGGCCGAGGCGCCCACCGCGTTGCCGATGGAGCCGATTCGGTCGCTGTCGAACAGCAGCGGCAGTGAGAGCCCGGCGTCGGCGGCGACCTGAATGACGACCATGACCAACGCCGTCACGAACCACACCACGGACACCCGTTCCACTACCCGGTGAACGCGGAATGCGGGGGCGTCGATGACGCCACGATCGTCCGGCCGTGCAGTGATGAGGATCAGCACCACGCCGCCCAGACACACTGCACCGGCAACAGCGGCGGTAAAAATCCCAAGCGCATGAGCGACGGCCGTCGAAGGCACGGCGGAGGGAAAAGTGAGCGCGTACCCCGCGACGGCGGCCGCCAGGACGGCATATCCGGCCGGCAGTAGCCGACCCGCCACCATCAACCGGGGGAAGACGGATCGTGGCGGGGCCATGGTCGTTGAGTCTAAGCCGCCTAAGATGCGGGACGGCCCGGGCGGGAACTTTCCTCCCGTGGGAGCCGACCAGTAGCCGTGACCAGTCCAGAGCCCACCGGAGGGGCGAGATGATCCAGGACATGACCCTGCGATGGGTCGTCACGCTGCTGTTCGTCTTCAGCGCCGGCGTGTACGTCCAGGCGATTGTGGCGAACCGTCATTCGGGTGCGAACGTCATCGGC
>SYAA01000207.1 GCA_005789055.1 Actinomycetota bacterium | reverse complement strand
CGCCTCGCGGTCACATCCGGCGGGGCGATTCCCGATCGCGGAATGTTCGCGGTGTACATGGTGGGCGAGAAGCCCTCGCGGGTCGGTGAACTCGACGAGGAGATGGTCTACGAATCGCGGCCCGGCGACGTGATCGCCCTCGGGGCAACCAGTTGGCGTATCACCGAGATCACTCACGATCGGGTGCTGGTCGTGCCTGCGCCCGGCGCACCGGCCCGGCTGCCGTTCTGGCGCGGCGATGCCGCCGGCCGGCCAGCCGAATTGGGCGCGGCCATCGGCCGGTTCACCGCGGAGCTTGCCGGCCTTGATGGCGCCGCCTTCGACGCGCGCTGCGCACAAATCGGACTCGATACATATGCCTCCGAGAATCTCCGGAGGTTGCTCGCTGATCAGCGTGATGCCACCACGGTGGTGCCCAGTGACACCACACTGGTCGTCGAACGGTTCCGCGACGAGTTGGGCGACTGGCGAGTGGTCCTGCACTGCCCGTACGGGTTGCGGGTAAACGGACCGCTGGCTCTGGCCGTCGGGCGTCGCCTACTCGAGCGTTACGGCATCGACGAGAAGCCCACGGCGAGCGACGACGGCATCGTCGTGCGCCTGCCCGATACCGGCGAGGAACCGCCGGGAGCGGCGATGTTCGTCTTCGACCCCGAGGAGATCGAACCGGTGGTCACCGCCGGGGTCGGTGGGTCGGCACTATTCGCCGCCCGGTTCCGCGAGTGCGCGGCCCGCGCCCTGCTGCTTCCTCGCCGACAACCCGGAAAACGGGCCCCGCTGTGGCAGCAACGCCAACGTGCCGCTCAGTTACTCGATGTCGCCCGCAAGTATCCCGACTTCCCGATCGTGCTGGAAGCCGTTCGGGAGTGCCTGCAGGACGTGTACGACGTGCCGATGCTGACCGAGTTGATGACCCGGATCGCCGGACGTCGAATCCGGATCCTGGAAGTCGAGACCCCCACCCCGTCACCGTTCGCCGCCGCCCTGCTGTTCGGCTACGTCGGGGCGTTCATGTACGAGGGCGACAGTCCGTTGGCCGAGCGCCGGGCGGCGGCGCTGTCGCTGGACACCGCACTGCTCGCCGAGTTGCTCGGCCGGATCGAGTTGCGCGATCTTCTCGACCCCGATGTCGTCGTGGCGACCGAACTTCAGTTGCAACATCTGGCAGCGGATCGGCGGGCCCGGGACGCCGAGGGCGTCGCCGATCTATTGCGGTTGCTCGGCCCGTTGACCGAGGCCGAGATCGCCGACCGCTGCACCGCGAGCGATGTCGGCGCCTGGCTGGATGGTCTGCGAGCCGCCCGAAGGGTCCTGCAGGTCTCCTACGCCGGGAGCACATGGTGGGTGGCCGTCGAGGACATCGGCCGATTGCGCGACGCGGTGGGTGTGGCCGTCCCGATCGGGGTACCCGCCGATTTCACCGAGTCGGTGGCCGACCCCCTCGGGGAGTTGCTGAGCCGCTACGGCCGGACCCGGGTGCCCTTCACCACAGGTCAGGCTGCGGCTCGCTTCGGCCTGGGTCTGCGCGTGGCCGCCGACGCCCTGACCCGACTGTCGCTGGACTCCAGACTGATTCGCGGCCAGTTCACCGACACCCCCGAAGAGCCCGGATCTGGGGAACAGTGGTGTGACGCAGAGGTTTTGCGCATCCTGCGGCGGCGCTCACTGGCTGCGCTCCGCGCTCAGGTGGAACCGGTGAGTACATCGGCGTACGCGCGCTTCCTGCCGGCCTGGCAGCAGTACGGAAGTTCAGCGACCTCCGGCGTGGACGGTCTGGCGACGGTGATCGAACAACTGGCCGGAGTTGCAGTACCTGCCTCGGCGGTCGAGCCACTGATCTTCACCTCACGGGTCCGCGACTATCAGCCGGCGATGCTCGATGAACTGCTCGCCGCCGGAGAGGTCACCTGGTCGGGCGCGGGTTCAATCTCGACCCGCGACGGCTGGGTGGCGTTTCATCCCGCCGCGACCGCTCCCCTGACGCTGCCGCCGCCCGCTGAGATCGACCTCACCGACGCCCACCGGATGATCCTCGACGTCCTCGGCCATCCCGGCGACTCGCGCGGCGCATATTTCTTCCGGCAACTCGCTGACGCCCAACCCGGCACGGCCACCGCCAAAGCCGCGCTGTGGGAACTCATCTGGGCCGGATGGGTCACCGGCGACACGTTCGCGCCGGTGCGTGCTCTGCTCGCCGGCAGCCGAACCGCCCCGGCTCATCGACAGCGTCGCGCGCCCCGGCTGAGCCGATACGCACTGACTAGACCGCAGCACCGCAGCGCCGATCCCACCGTGGCGGGCCGCTGGTCGGCGGTGCCGGCGCAGGAGTCCGACTCCACGCTACGTGCGCACTTCACCGCCGAGTTGCTGATGAACCGCTACGGCGTCCTCACCAAAGCTGCGGTGGCCACCGAGAAGGTGCCCGGCGGTTTCGCCCTGCTCTACAAGGTCCTGACCACACTCGAAGAGGCCGGCCGCTGCCAGCGCGGGTACTTCATCGAATCCCTCGGCGGGGCCCAGTTCGCCGGTGCCGCCACCGTGGACCGGTTGCGGGACCACGCCGACCCGGTCGACGCCCCCGCCCGGGCCTTCGACGCCGTCGTGTTGGCAGCCACCGACCCGGCCAACCCGTACGGCGCCGCGCTGCCGTGGCCGTCGAGCCGAGGCGGACACCGTCCGGGCCGCAAAGCCGGGGCGCTGGTCGTCCTGGTCGACGGCGATCTGGTGTGGTTCTCCGAGCGCGGCGGCCGGTCGCTGCTGGGCTTCGACGCCGATCCCCAGGCCCAGCGGGCGGCGGGCGCCGCACTGGCCGCACTGGTCCGAACCGGTCGCCTGGCCGGAATTGTGGTCGAAACACTCGACGGGACGCCGGTCCACGCGGCCGCCTCCGACGAGGACCTGCGCGACACCGTCGAGGCACTTGCGGACGCCGGCTTCACCCGCACGCCGAAGGGCCTGCGACTGAAATGAGTCGTGCAAGACTGGCCGGATTGTTCTGGTTCGCCCTGGCGTGCTGGGCCGCCACCATGCTGTGGCTCTCCTCGCTCACCCCGCAGGAACTTCCCGACGCGGCGTTCCTCGCCTGGGACAAGATCAACCATTTCCTGGCCTACGCCGTCGGCGGCTGGTTGGCCGCCGGCGCGCTGCGGTTGTCGCGGCCTCCGATGCCCGTGGCCAACCAGATCATCGGAGCCATCATCCTCATCGCGATCTTCGGGGTTATCGACGAGGGACTGCAGACAATCACCCCCGGCCGCACCGGCGGCAGTATCGGCGACTGGGGAGCCGACGTCCTCGGAGCCGCCGCCGGAGCCCTGGCGAGCACCTTGACCCGCCGGTACCCGATGGGCCGGTAGCGCCAATGCCCGAGGGTGACACCGTCTTTCGTACCGCCGCGCTCCTGCGCGAGGCGCTGGTCGGAAAGACCCTCACCGGCTGCGATGTCCGAGTGCCCCGCTACGCAGAAGCGGACTTGAGCGGCCACCCGGTGGATGAGGTACTCAGCCGCGGCAAGCATTTGTTCATCCGGGTCGGCCCGGCCAGTATCCACTCGCATCTGAAGATGGACGGCAGTTGGCGGATCTCGCCGCGGGGCGTCCCCGCTCACAAGATCAGGATCCTGTTGCGGGCGCACGACGTGACCGCGGCCGGTATTGACCTCGGCGTGCTGGAGATCCTTGACCGCGACCATGACCTGGACGCCGTCGCCCACTTGGGGCCGGACCTGCTGGGCGAGGACTGGGATCCGCACTTGGCCGCGGCGAACCTTCTCGCCGACCCGGATCGCGGACTCGCCGCCGCCCTTCTCGATCAGCGCATCATGGCCGGGGTCGGAAACGTCTACGCCAACGAATTGTGTTTCATCTTCGGCCGACGTCCGCTCAGCACCGTCGCCACCCTGACCGACCCGTTGCGGGTGGCGAGCCGGGCCCGGGAGATGCTGTGGGCCAATCGTTTACGGCGAGATCGGACCACCACCGGCAACAGCCGATCCGGACAGCAGCTGTGGGTCTATGGCCGAGCCGGGCAACCGTGCCGACGGTGCCACAGCCGCATCGCCCGAACCCAGCCCGGCATCGGCACGGAGGACCGGATCAGCTACTGGTGCCCGTCGTGCCAGTGCTGAGCATCGCCTCGGCGACGGCCGCATCCAAACTGTTGATGGTCGTGCGATCCATTCGCAGTTCGGTGATGGTGTCGGCCCGATCAAGGGTCGACTCCACCGAGGCGCGGCCGTTCCGGTAGACCACCGAGACGATCACCGCGGTGCCGGCTTCGAGCGCCTCTCCGATCTCATGGCGCAAACCCGAGCGCAGTTCATGCTCGGCGAACGACGCCACCAGTCCGCCGACGGTGGCACCGACCAGCACCGCCAAACCCAGTGGCGGGGCGAACAACCCGAACAGCAGACCGATGCCGGCGCCCATCCCGGCACCCATCCGGCCGTGCCGGTTGGCGGCCTCCACCACTTCGGGGTGGCCGTCGGCATTCTTGGCGACCAAGGCCGCGCCGCGTAACTCAAGTCCGTGGGTGAGTCGGCGCTCCAGGTCGGCGAAGTCGACGCGGGCGGCTTCCAGATCTCCGTACGCGGCGATCAGAATCAACTCATGATCATCGTCCATACCGCAATCCTGACCGCGGCTGCCGCCCGCGGGTAGGGACCGAAGACCCCTAGGGTGCGACGGTGGCACCGACCCGTTCGCGCAGGAACGGTATGACCTGGCCGGCCACCGCGTCGGTGTCCTCCAGCCAGCACCAGTGGCCCAGACCGCGCAGCATGCGGATGTCGGCGCGCGGGAACGCCGACACCTGCCGGTGGGCCATCTCGGCGGGGATGTAGGAGTCGGCATCGCCGAAGACGATGAGGGCGTCGTAATCATGCTGACGCAGCCTGGCCGCCAACTGCTCCATGTCCCCGGACCGGGTGGCCCGGTACAGCCGCAGGACCGCGCGCCGGGTCTTCTCCGGCATCAGGTGCGCCACGATGGTCTCCACCCACTGCGCGGACAGTCCGGGGTTCTCCCGAGCCAGCATCGCGGTGGCCACCTCGGGTGTGATGGCGCGCATGGACAGCCCGCCCAATACCGGAGTGCGCCAGATCCGGGCCATCCGGTGCCATCGGTAATCCAGG
>SYAA01000206.1 GCA_005789055.1 Actinomycetota bacterium | reverse complement strand
GTTCCAGCCCATGTGCGGAATCACCGGCGCGTCCAGTCGGGTGACCTCACCCGGCCACTGGCCGCACCCGGTGCTCTGGACCCCGAACTCGACGCCCCGGGCGAACAGAATCTGCATACCGACACACACGCCGAGCACCGGCCGTCCGGCTGTTATCCGCTCAGCGATGATCGCGTCACCGTCGATCGCGCGCAGTCCGGTCATACAGGCGTCAAAGGCTCCCACGCCAGGCACCACCAGGCCGTCGGCCGCTAAAGCAGCGGCGCGATCAGACGTCACCTCGACGTCGGCGCCAACCCGCTCCAGCGCACGCTGGGCTGACCGAAGATTGCCTGATCCGTAATCGAGAACGACAACCGATCGTCGAGTCACAGAACACCCTTGGTGGACGGCACTCCGGCAACCCGCGGATCAGCTTCCACGGCTCGTCGCAGCGCGCGCGCCACCGCCTTGTACTGCGCCTCGGTAATGTGGTGCGGATCGCGGCCATAAATGACCCGCACGTGTAAAGCGATGCGCGCGTTGACCGCGATCGATTCGAAGACATGCCGGTTGATAACGGTGTGGTACGGCACGCCGGATCCGGCGATGGTGAACTCCGCGAGGTAGTCGGGTTCGCCGGTGTGCACGAAGTAGGGCCGACCGGAGACGTCGACGGCGGCATGCGCCAGCGTCTCGTCCATCGGAATGTAGGAATCGCCAAACCGGCGGATGCATTTCTTGTCCCCGAGGGCCTGCCCGAGGGCGGTGCCCAGCACGATCGCGGTGTCCTCGATGGTGTGGTGGCCCTCAATCTCGACGTCACCGCGGGCGGTCACGGTCAGATCGAAACTCGCGTGGGTGCCCAGTGCGGTGAGCATGTGATCGAAGAACGGCACTCCCGTGTCGACAGTGACGATGCCGGTGCCGTCGAGGTCGAGCTCGACGACGATGTCGGACTCTTTGGTCTTCCGTTCGACCCGCGAGCGTCGGGAGGTCGTCGTGGTCATGATGCTCCTAGTGGCTGTACCGATTCGGCGGTGGCCAATCGTTGGCTGGCGGTCAGGAAGGCGTCGTTCTCCTGCGTCAAGCCGATGGTGACCCGCAGGTAGCCGGGTATGCCGACATCGCGGAGGAGCACACCATCGTCGAGATAGTGCTGCCAGGCCGCCGAGGCATCGACTGCCGTCCACCTCGGGGCACCGAACAGCACGAAATTCGCGTCACTCGGGATCACCCGGAAACCCATGCCGTGCAGGGCAGCACAGACTCGCTCGCGTTCGGCGACCAGTGCCGCCACACTGCCCAGCGTCTCGTCGGAATGCCGCAGAGCGGCGCGAGCGGCGGCCTGGGTGATGGCCGACAAGTGATACGGCAGACGCACCAGCAGGATCGCACCGATGACCGCGGGTGCGGCCACCAGATATCCCAGGCGGCCACCGGCGAAGGCGAATGCCTTACTCATGGTCCGGCTGACGATCAACCGCGCCGGGTACTCATCAAGCAGAGCGATCGCACTGGGCTGGGAGGAAAACTCTCCGTAGGCCTCGTCGACGATCAGCACGCCGGAGGTCATCGCCTCCAGCAGCCGTCGCAGTTCGGACGACGGAACGCTCTGCCCGGTGGGATTATTCGGGCTTGTCACGAAAACCACGTCGGGCTTGACGGACTGGATCGCGGCAACCGCGGCGTCCACGTCGAGACTGAAGTCGGCGGCGCGGTAGGCCTCGATCCACTCGGTCTGGGAGCCATCGGAGATGATCGGATGCATCGAGTAGGACGGCACGAAGCCGAGCGCGATTCGACCCGGACCCCCGAACGCCTGTAACAGCTGCTGCAGGATCTCGTTGGATCCGTTAGCCGCCCAGAGGTTCTCGACGCTGACCCCCACGCCGGTACCCGCGGTCACATACGCCGCCAAGTCGCGCCGGAGATCCACCGCATCGCGGTCCGGATAGCGGTGCATGGTGGCCGCCGCGATCCGCACCGACTCAACCACGTCGTCGATCAGGGCGCGACTGGGCGGGTGCGGGTTCTCATTGGTGTTCAACCGCACCGCGACATCGAGTTGCGGCGCACCGTAGGCCGATTTACCACGCAGGTTCTCCCGCAGTGGCAGATCGGCCAGCGTGATCCGGCCACCGATTTCGGTCACCGTTCAAACCTCCGCCGGACCGCCTCGCCATGACCGGGCAGATCCTCGGCGTTGGCCAAGGTGATCACGTGGCCGGACACGTCTTTGAGGGCAGCCTCGGTGTAGTCGACAACGTGGATGCCGCGCAGGAATGTCTGCACCGACAGTCCACTGGAATGCCGCGCGCATCCTGCCGTGGGTAGTACGTGGTTAGACCCGGCGCAATAATCGCCGAGGCTCACCGGCGCCCAAGGGCCGACGAATATCGCTCCGGCGGAACGGATTCGGGAAGCGACCTTGGCCGCGTTAGCGGTCTGGATCTCCAGATGTTCGGCGGCGTAGGAGTTGACCACCCGCACCCCGGTGTCAACATCATCGACGAGCACGATTGCCGACTGCTGTCCGGTCAGCGCCTCGGTGACCCGGTCGCGGTGCACGGTGGTGGCCAGTTGAATGCCCAACTCGGAATCGGTGGCATCGGCAAGTGCAAGGCTGTCGGTGACCAGGACGCTGGCCGCCATCACATCGTGTTCGGCCTGGCTGATCAGATCCGCTGCCACATGTACCGGGTCGGCGGTGTGGTCGGCCAGGATCGCGATCTCGGTGGGGCCGGCCTCGGAGTCGATGCCGACCTGTGAGCGGCAGATCCGCTTGGCTGCCGTCACGTAGATGTTGCCCGGGCCGGTAATCATGTCGACCGGAGCGAGTTCGGCGCCGTCGGTATCGGTACCACCGAAAGCCAAGAGCGCAACGGCCTGCGCGCCGCCAACCGCCCACACCTCGTCCACGCCGAGCAACTCCGCGGCCGCAAGAATGGTCGGGTGCGGCAAGCCGGCGAAGTCCGCCTGCGGTGGGCTGGCGACGACCAGCGACTCCACTCCGGCGGCCTGGGCCGGCACCACGTTCATCACCACACTCGACGGATAGACCGCGGTGCCGCCGGGTACATAGAGTCCGACCCGCTCGACCGGGATCCACCTTGCGGTCACGGTGGCGCCGGGTCCGAGAGTTGTCGTGGTGTCGGTGCGGCGCTGGTCGGCATGTACGGCCCGGGTGCGCTCGATGGCCACCTCAAGTGCGGCGCGCACACCCGGATCCAGTTGGGCCAACGCCGACCGCAGCTCGGAGATCGGAACCCGGACGCAGGCGGGGCGCACGCCATCGAATTTCTCGCCGTATTCCAGTGCCGCCGTCGCCCCACGGGCGGCGACGTCATCGACGATAGGGCGCACCGTAGGCACCACCGCATCGACGTCGACACCACCCCGAGGCAGCGCGGACCGCAACTGCGCCGCGGTCAGCGCACGGCCGCGCAGGTCGATCCGGGACATGGCGAAGGCACTCATCGGTTCGATTGTCCCTGATCGGCGCATGGATACGAAAATCAATTACGCATCGAATTGACGGTCATTAGGGTCCGGCCAGGCATGATGGGGCCCATGCGCGCCAAAGACCACCCCAACAACTCCCCTGGCGTCCCGATGAGATTTCCGGTCTGGTTCGAGAACTTACAGATCAAGTACATCAACCCCATCGCTGTCCCGTTAGCCCGCGTCGTGCCGGGTATCACCGTCATCAGGCACCGGGGCCGCAAGTCCGGCAAGGCCTACGAGACGGCAATCTCGGCGTATCGCAAGGGCAGTACGGTGGCGATCATGCTGGCGCACGGCAAGACGAACTGGGTAAAAAACATCCTGGCCGCGGGCGAAGCGGATCTGACACTGGGCGGCCGTGACGTACACCTGGTCAACCCGCGGATCGTCGCGGCAGGTACCAACGATGCGTCGCTGCCACTGATGGCACGGATCGCGGCCAGGCGCGGCGTCGGGGTGTTCGTCGCCGATATCGCCTGATTCGCTGCGCGACTCGGCCCTAGAAATCCAGGCCGATGTCGAGCACCCGCACCGAATGGGTGAGCGCGCCGACGGCGAGGTAGTCCACGCCGGTGCCGGCGTAGTGCGCGGCGGACTCCAGCGATAGACCTCCTGAGGACTCCAAGAGCACATGCGGAGCGCGGGCGGCGCGGCGCTGAACCGCCATCTGGGTCTGCCACATCGGGAAGTTGTCCAGCAGGATCAACGCCACATCTTCACCGAGAACCTCATCGAGTTGTTCCAGGGTGTCGACCTCGACCTCGCACGGCAGATCGGGCGCAGCGGCCCGTACCGCGCGTAATGCGGCGACCACCGAACCCGCGGCGGCCACATGGTTGTCCTTGATCAGCGCGGCATCGCCCAGGCCCATCCGATGGTTGACCCCGCCGCCGACCCGCACGGCGTACTTCTGCAACGCACGTAGGCCGGGCAGGGTTTTGCGAGTGTCGCGAATCTTGGTCGTGGTGCCCTCGACGGCCTCCACCCAGGCGGCGGTGGCGGTGGCGATACCGGAGAGATGACAGAGGAGGTTGAGCAGGGTGCGCTCGGCGGTCAATACGCCGCGGGTGTCGGCCTCCACCCGCAACAACACCTGACCGGGTTCGAGTCGGGCGCCGTCCTGCACGCGTTCCAGCACCCGGTAGCCCTCGGTTCCGAGGACCTCGTCGAGAACCATCAGGGCGACATCAACCCCGGCGGCCACACCGGATTCCCGGGCGACCAGTGCCGCCTCGGTACGGGCATCGGCGGGCACGGTCGCGATGGTGGTGACATCGGGGCCGTAGCGCAGGTCCTCATCGAGGCCGCGACGGATCGTCAGCAGCGCTTCCGCGCGCTCATCGGGGGTCAGGGTCATAAGGGGGTCAGGGTCATAGGGGGGTCAGGGTCATAGGGGGGTAAGGGTCATAGGGGGTCAGGGTCATCGCGCGACGGGGACGGCCGGTTCGACGAGTGCGACACCGCCATCGGCCGTGCCGTGCACGCTCACCGGAATGGCCTGCGCCGGATCGGTGTCGGGGAAATCGCCCCGATGATGACATCCGCGGGTCTCGGTGCGGGCCAGCGCAGCCGCCGCGACGACCCGCGCCGACAGAGTAAGCGCAACATCTTCCATGTCCGTGCGGGTCACCATCGTGCGCGGCGCGGCGTCATCGAGTGTGTCGATGAGCAGATTGAGTCCGTCCGCGTCACGAACCACCGACGCCCACCGGGTCATCGCCTGCTGCACACGCCCGCGATCCAGCGCAACGCGTTGAGCTGGTTGGACTTTTGCCATCGGCGCGCCGGCACTATGGGCGTGCCCGGCAGCCTCACGGCCTGCCCGGCCACCGACCACGAGGCCCTCCAGCAGGCTGTTGGACGCCAATCGGTTGGCACCGTGCATACCGGTGCGGGCCACCTCGCCCGCAGCGAACAGGCCCGGCAGAGTGGTTCGGCCGTAGACGTCGGTACTCACCCCGCCGCAGCTGTAGTGCGCACCCGGAACCACCGGGATCGGACTCGTCGTCGGGTCGATACCGGCGTCGCGGCACGCGGCGGTCACGGTGGGGAAACGCTGGGCGAACCGCTCGATGGATCGGGCGTCGAGAAAGACACACTCGTCTCCGGTCTCACGCAGGCGGGCCTCGATCGCAGCGGCCACCACGTCGCGAGGGGCCAGGTCACCCATCGGGTGCACCCCCGCCGTCACCGACTCACCGCGGGCATCGCGCAGGACCGCGCCCTCACCGCGCAGTGCCTCGGTGATCAGCGGCCGCCGGCCGGAGCCGTTGCGGTCGAACAGCATGGTCGGGTGAAACTGGATGAACTCGATATCGGTGACGTCCACGCCCGCCCGTAGCGCCAATGCGATGCCGTCGCCTGTCGAACCGGCCGGATTGGTGGTGGCGCTGTAGAGGTGGCCGAGTCCGCCGGTGGCCAGGATCACCGACGAGGTGTGCAGCACACCGATGCCGTCGGCGTTGCCGACGAGCACCCCGGTGACGGCGGATCCGTCGTGCAGGATCTCCAGCGCGACGTGGTTGTGCCGGATGTCGAGGGTGGCCGCCGCGTGGTCGAGGGCGCGCTGAACCTCAGCGCCCGTGGCGTCACCGCCGGCATGCATGATGCGGCGGCGCGAATGTCCGCCCTCGCGGGTCAACGCCCACTGGCCGGGGGCGCTCTCGTCGAAGCGGGCGCCGTCGGCGATCAGATCAGCCACCGCCTGATAGCCGTCGGCGACGATCGAACGGACAGCGTCCTCGTCACAGAGTCCCGCCCCGGCAATCACAGTGTCATGTACGTGCGCTTCGACGGTGTCGTCGGTGAAGGGCAGCACGACGGCGATGCCGCCCTGGGCATAAAAGGTTGCTGTCTCGGTGGCCTTGCTCAGCACCACAGTGCGACTGCCGCGGCGATGCGCGGCCAGTGCAGCCGCCAGACCGGCCACCCCGGTGCCGATCACAACGACGTCGGCGCGCTGCTCCCAGTCCGCGCCCGCGTTGCCGCCGCACGCGCGGGTCATTCGCCACCACCCGGGGTGCCGATCTCGATCATGCGTTGCACGCTGGCGCGGGCCAGACGCGCGATTTCGGGATCAACGTCGACCTCGTCGGCGCCCTCGATCAGACAGCGCAACAGGGCGGCCGGCGTGATCATCTTCATGTACTTGCACGAGGCACGATCGTTGACGGCCTGGAAGTCGATATTCGGTGCGGCGTTTCGCAATTGGTACAACATGCCGATCTCGGTGGCCACCAGTACTTGCTTCGCGTGTGAGGTCCTGGCGGCATCCAGCATGCCGCCGGTAGACAGGATCTTCACCCGATCTTCGGGAAACGCGCCCTCCCCTGCCAGGTACAACGCCGAGGTGGCGCAACCACATTCGGGATGCACATACAGTTCGGCGTCAGGGTGGCTGCGCGCCTGGGCGGCGAGTTCATCACCATTGATACCGGCGTGGACGTGGCACTCCCCGGCCCAGATGTGCAGGTTCGTTCGGCCGGTCATGCGACGGACGTGGGCGCCGAGGAACTGGTCCGGACAGAACAGCACATCACGGTCGGCCGGAATGGAATTGACGACCTCGACGGCATTCGATGAGGTGCAGCAGATGTCAGTCAGCGCCTTCACCGCGGCGGTGGTGTTGACATAGGACACCACGACTGCTCCCGGGTACTCGTCCTTCCAGGCCCGTAGGTCCTCGGCGGTGATGGAATCGGCCAGCGAACACCCGGCCCGCTGATCGGGGATCAGACCGGTCGTGGTAGGGCGGAGGATCTTCTCGGTCTCGGCCATGAATTGCACGCCGCAGAACACGAGGGTGTCCTCGGGTGCCTCGGCGGCG
>SYAA01000205.1 GCA_005789055.1 Actinomycetota bacterium | reverse complement strand
GTTATCGAGATCGACCCTCCGGACGGCTTGCTGGACCTGGAGACCTGACGTGCGCATTGACGTCGTCACGATCTTCCCCGATTACCTCAATCCGGTGCGGCAATCGTTGTCCGGCAGGGCAATCGAGGCGGGGATCGTCGATTTCGCGGTGCATGATCTGCGGCGCTGGACTCACGATGTGCACCGTTCGGTCGATGATGCGCCCTACGGGGGCGGACCTGGAATGGTGATGAAGGCCCCGGTGTGGGGCGACGCACTCGATGAGATCTGCACCGCCGAAACGCTTTTGGTGGTTCCGACGCCGGCGGGCCGACTCTTCACCCAGGCCGACGCCCAGCGCTGGACGGAGGAAACCCACCTGGTGTTCGCCTGTGGCCGGTATGAGGGAATCGACCAACGGGTCTGCGATGACGCGGCCCGGCGGATGCGGGTCGAAGAAGTCTCCATCGGCGATTACGTGCTGGCCGGGGGAGAGGCCGCCACCCTGGTGATGATCGAGGCGGTATTGCGGCTCCTGCCAGACGTCATCGGCAATCCGCTGTCGCATCAGGATGACTCGCATTCGGCATGGGTGGACGGACTGCTGGAGGGGCCCGGCTACACCCGGCCTCCGCACTGGCGGGGCCTGGTGGTGCCGGAGGTGCTGCTGTCCGGTGACCACGCGAAGATCGCGGCGTGGCGCCGTCAGCAGTCTTTGCAGAGAACCAAACAGCGCCGACCTGATCTCCTCGACGACGATTCCGGCTAGATCTGGCCGCCGGGGAACATGGTTTTGATCACCTGAGTGAGGGTCTGCCTGGCGGTGGCCTCATCCACCGGTTGCATCGATCCGATGGCGATCACGTAGCGCTGGTCGGCACCGACGACGCCGGTGGACATGTGCAATTGATTCGGGCCGTCCCAGCAGCACATCCAACCCTGTTTGACCGCAACCGGTTCGGCGAACAACCCATCCGGAATGCCGAATCGTTGCGGGTACCCGTCGATACCCTTCGGAGTTGAGGTGGCCAGGTCCGAAAGGATCAGCGCGACCTGCTTGGGCGGCAGTCCGCCCGCACCGTCGAGCAATCTGTCGTAGTAGCGAACCAGATCCTTGGTGGTGCTCATGGTGTTCCACCAGTTCCCGTCGTAGGGAACTGTGGTGGCGGTGAGGCCGTAGCGGGCCACCACCCGGGCGATGATCGCATTGCCGCCGTCGCGGCCCCAAAATTCGTTGGCCGGTGAGTCCGCCGAGGAACGCAGCATGACGTCAAGGTCGGTGCGGTCCTGCGCGGTCAGCGCCCGGCGGGATTTGACCTTGCCCATCAGCAGATCGTCGGCGATGAACAGCTTGGCCACCGAGGCGATCGGAAAGGGTGCGGTATCGCCGCCGGAGATCGACTGTCCGGTTTGTCGGTCGAGCAGCGTGAACGTGATGTCCGCGCCCTTCTTGGCGGCTTCGGTGGTGGCCTGGCGAGCCCGGACGTTGAGTTGCGTCATCGGGTCCGGTGTCGCCACGGACGCCGACGTACCTGACCCTGTGGTCAGCACCGCAACGTGCACCGGCTCCGTATCGTCGGAATCGGCGGTCAGCCGGGCCGAGGAGGCGCCGAGCAAGAGGCCGACCGTGAGCGAGACGATGCTGGCCAGAGCCATCGGGAGGCGTCGGCGCATGAACCCCTCCTCAGCTCGGTCGATCGTGTTGTGGGTCGATCGTGTTGTGGGTCGATCGTGTTGTGGGTCGATCGGGTTGTGGGCCAATCGCTGGGCCACTCGTGTTGTGGGCGGATCGTGCCTGGTGCGTGGGCAACCCCGCCACGATCCACCTCACCCTAACGTCTCGTTGGCCCGGTATGCCGACTCTGACCGGGTGACATGCCGTTGACCGTGAACCGAAACGACGATTTCGCCGCTGGAACCCCATCTGGCACAATGGGGCGGTCGGCCACGCCGGCCCGCGGTCTGTGACCAGACCACCACCTCCACTACCGGCGATGTCAGGTGCGTGCGCCCAGGCAATGCCCGTAGCCCGAACCGTGAAGAAAGCCCTCTGACAATGAACACACTCGACTTCGTCGATCAGGCGTCGCTGCGCGACGACATCCCGACGTTCGGCCCGGGCGATACCGTGGAGGTCCACGTCAAGGTCATTGAGGGCAACAAGCAGCGCATCCAGGTGTTCAAGGGCGTTGTTCTGCGTCGATCCGGCGGCGGCATCCGGGAGACTTTCACCGTCCGCAAGGAGAGCTACGGCGTCGGTGTCGAGCGCACCTTCCCGGTGCACTCGCCCAACATCGACCACATCGAGGTCGTCACCCGCGGCGCCGTCCGCCGAGCCAAGCTGTACTACCTGCGCGACCTGCGCGGCAAGAAGGCCAAAATCAAGGAAAAGCGCTGAGCTTCCCCGGTTACGGGTGGGAGGCGGGGCATTCTGCCGGTGCCTGGCTACGCTGGACGCTGTGACCGCGACCCCTGATCCGGATTCGGCGCCGGATCTACCCGGCGACAGTGCTGAATCGGACGGCGCCGCATCCACGACCGGCACTGCGAAGCGCTCAGCGCTGCGCGAGGGTGCCCTACTGGTGGGCATCGCAGTGGTCCTCTACTACGTGATGCTCACTTTCATCGCGCGTCCCTATCTGATTCCCTCGGAGTCGATGGAGCCCACCCTGCATGGCTGCCCGGGCTGCGTCGGCGACCGGATCATGGTGGACAAGATTTCCTACCGGTTCGGCTCTCCTCGGCCGGGTGACGTGATCGTGTTCAAGGGCCCGCCCAACTGGAACGTCGGCTACAAGTCCATTCGCTCT
>SYAA01000204.1 GCA_005789055.1 Actinomycetota bacterium | reverse complement strand
GTAGAACGGGACATCGATGGCCGGGAGGGGTTTGCCGATCGGGTTGCCCCGCACAAACGAGCTATAGGTGCACCAGCCGCTCAGTCCATCGGCCGGGGTCTGAACATGAACGTTGACGCCGCCGGGTGCCGAAGTGCCCCAAACGGCGAGCGGGAGATCGATGTCGAACGCCTCGGCGGTGCCCGCGCCGAGGAACAACATCGCCGGCGCCGCCACAGAGGCGGCCGCTGCACCCAGTTTGGCGAGGAAAGAAGTAGTAGACATGATTTTCTCCTTCGTGTGTTCGCAGCCCCCTGTGGGCTTGCGTTCACAGGTAGGTGCAGCCAGACCACGGCTATCGCACACTTTTTCCGAAAACGATTTTCGGAGCTCTCTGAACAGCCGTTTTCTCATAACAGGGCGGGTTTCAGACCCATCGTCGGCGCCCGCAACATCCGGTGACGGCACGCACGAGAAAAGATTTTCCAAAAAGCGTGCTTCGGGCACGGGCTGGTTACACCTACCTGCGAGAGCAGCCCAACGGGGGCTGCGCCCACGCGAAGGTGAACCCCATGACGAGCATTTCCCTCCCACGCGAAACGGCCGCAATCCGCACCGCAGCACATGAGCCCCTCACCGGTCGGATCCCCACCGCTTGGACCACGAGCCGCGACGACGAATCGCAGTCGGCCACCTTCAGGGCCCTCGCCTGGTCACAGGAGGACGACTTCGTCGGCGAGTACCTGCCGTATGTCGGCGAGGAGTTCACCGTGTCGGAGGCGGACTCACGCCAAACGGTGCACTGCGCCGCGGACGCCGCCGGATCGGTTTCCGCACCCCGGTATAGCAGCTCGGTACTGTTGGGTGGGATTGTTGCGGGCTTCGCCGCAGCCGCCGTCGGTGGACTGCTGGTTGCGTTCGTCAACGCGGACATCACGCCGCCCACAACCTCTCCGGCGGTCATCCAGCCCGCCAAGAACGCGGTGATCTCCCAGCCGAACGGCGAATCCGCACATCAGGGCGGCCCGATCCGACCGGTAGCGCCGGCCCCGACTAATACCGCGGCTGCACCGGTGCGCACCGGCGCGTCGGCCGCAACCCCCGCGCCTGCTGCACCCGCGCTTCCGCCAGCCTCGCAAGGGCCGTCCGCTCCGCAGGTCTCAGCCCCTGAGCTGACAACCCCTGAGGTAACAGTTCCCCAGGTCGCGACACCCCAGATCGCGACACCCCAGGTCGCGACGCCTGAGGTCGCGACGCCCGAGGTCGCGACGCCCGAGGTCGCGGCGCCCCAGGTCGAACCGCCAATCGTGTCAGTACCGGAAGTGACACCGCAACCGGTTCCGCACCCGGTGGGTCCAATCGTCCTTGATGTGCCGACGGTGTCCGATCCCGCGATCCCGGCGCCCGCCGGCCCGGCAGCGTCCAATCCAGTCATCTCGTTGAAGCCGGATGTCACCAACGCGGCGGCTAATCCTCCCGCGCTGAATCTCCTCCCGCGCTGAATCCGGGGGTCAGTCCTCCAGGACGGTGAGCAGTCGCCGTGCCGCGGCCGCCCGCCGGGCAGGATCGCCGGTCATCGTGTCCAGTGCGCACTCCGGGTCAGCCGGGGCGCCTCGGTGCCCGCAGCCGCGCGGGCAGTCCTCGACGGTGTGCGCGAGGTCGGAGAACGATGCCACGACGTCATCGGGACGGATGTGCGCCAGGCCGAACGAGCGGATACCGGGTGTGTCGATCACCCAGCCGCCGCCCGGCAGCGCCAGCGCCACCGACTGGGTTGAAGTATGCCGGCCCTTGCCGACACCGGAGACCGCGCCGATGGCCCGATGAGCTTGCGGCACCAACCGATTCACCAGCGTCGACTTGCCGACGCCGGAGTGGCCAAGCAGCACGGTGACGCGGCCGTTCAGTAGTGCCTCGAGTCCGTCGAGGGGTTCTTCACGGCCGGCGGTGATGACGGTGAGGTCGAGGTCGGCGAACTGCTCGGCGAACGGCGCCGCCGGTGCCAGGTCGGTCTTGGTCAGACACAGGATCGGGTGCAGGCCGCCGGTGTAGGCGGCGATCAGTGCCCGGTCGACCAGGCCGGTGCGCGGGGGAGGATCAGCCAGCGCCACCACCATCATCATCTGGTCGGCGTTGGCCACCACCACGCGCTCGGTCGGGTCGGTGTCATCGGCGGTGCGGCGGAGCACCGTGCGGCGCGCCCCCCGTCGGACGATCCGCGCCAGGCTATCGGTGCGACCGGAGGTGTCGCCGACGACGATCGGGGTGCGGCCCAGTTCCCGGGCCCGCATCGCGGTCACCAGGCGATCCGGGTCGCCGTCGAGCACGCAACCCCACCGGCCGCGGTCCACGGTGACCACCATTGCCTCTTCGGCGTCGGCATGGGTGGGGCGAGTCTTGGTGCGTGGACGTGATCCGCGGCCCGACCGGACGCGCACGTCGGATTCGTCATACTCCCGACTGGTCAACCGCGATCCTCACGCACGGTGTCACCCTCGAGCATCGCCGCCCACATCTGCGGAAATCCCGGCAGCGTCTTGGCGGTGGTGGCGATGTCTTCCACGGCAACTCCCGGGGTGCGCAGTCCGATGATGGCCCCGGCCGTCGCCATCCGATGATCGGCGTAGGAGTGCCACACGCCGGCGTGCAACGGCGTCGCGGTGATCACCAGACCGTCGGCGGTCTCGGTGCAGTCGCCGCCGAGGGCGTTGATCTCGGTACGGAGTGCGGCCAGCCGATCCGTCTCGTGGCCCCGCAGGTGCGCGATCCCGGTGAGTCGCGATACCGACCCTGGCGCGGCCAGCGCCGCCAGCGCGGCCACCGATGGGGCGAGCTCGCCGACATCGTGGAGGTCGATGTCGAAACCGCCGTAGCTGGATGCACCCCGGATCTGTAGCTCTGAATCCGATTGGTGCACAGTCGTTCCCAACAACCGGAGTATCCCGATGATGGTGTCATCCGGTTGCACACTGACCGTGGGCCAATCGGCGATTTGCACGAGACCACCGGTGACCACCGCCGCCGATAAGAATGGCACCGCATTAGAAAGGTCGGGTTCGACCGCCCAACTTCTGGCGGCGATCGGCCCGGGCGCCACCGCCCAGCGATTGGGCATCGAGTCATCGACGGCGACCCCGGCCTGGCGCAGCATCGTCACCGTCATGTCGATATGCGGCGCCGACGGCACTGAGGCTCCCGTGTGCAGCACTTCAAGACCGGAGTCGAACGCCGCACCGCACAGCAGGAGACCGGACACGAACTGTGAGGAAGCCGACGCGTCGATCCGCACCGACCCGCCGCGCACCATGCCGCGGCCGCGCACGGCGAACGGCAGACCATCGCCGTCGATCGCCACACCCAGTCCGCGCAGCGCATCCAACAGTGGCGCGATGGGTCGCGCGCGGGCCTGCTCGTCACCGTCGAAGAGCACGCTTGCGTTGCTCAGGGCTGCCAGCGGTGGCACGAACCGCAACACGGTGCCCGCCAGACCGCAATCGATCCGGGTATCCGCGGGAGGGTTCAGCGATCCGCTGACGGTGAGCTCAGGCCCATCGCCGGTGATGTCGATACCCAGTTCGCGTAGCGCCCCGATCATCAGGTCGGTGTCCCGGCTGCGCAGTGCCCCGCTGATCGCCGACGGGCCCTGACCCCCGGTGGCAGCGAGTGTGGCCAGTATCAGGGTTCGGTTGGTCTGTGATTTCGACCCCGGCACCGTCACCGTGGCATGCACCGGCGCCGTGGCATGGGGAGCCGGCCAGTGGTTCACAGGTCCATCCTGCCCTGCCGGGGCCCGGGGGGATCATGGAGTCATGTGCGGACGATTCGTGGCCACGACCGATCCCGCGCGCCTGGCTGCGCGACTCCACGCCGTTGATGAGACCGGGCAGCGTCTGGCAGGACCGAACTACAACGTCGCCCCGACGACAACCATCGCTGCAGTACTCGCCCGCCACGAGGATGACGGGACCGAGCGCCGGATCCTTCCGGTGCGCTGGGGCCTGCTGCCGCCCTGGGTCAAAGCCGGCGCAGGTGGCAAGCCATTGGCCAAGTCATTGCTGATCAATGCTCGCGCCGAGACCCTGACTACCTCGCCGGCGTTCCGTGCGGCGGCCCGAAGTCAGCGCTGCCTGGTGCCGATGGACGGATATTACGAGTGGATGCCCAGCGGAGAACCCGGCGCGAAGACGCCGTTCTACATGTATCGGCGCGACGGCTCCCCGATTCTGGTGGCGGGCCTGTGGTCGGCCTGGCGACCCGACGAGGCGAGCGCGCCGACGTTGACGTGCTCGGTCGTGACCACCGACGCGGTGGGTGACCTCGCCGAGATACACCACCGGATGCCGCTGATGCTCGACGAGAACGACTGGGACCGGTGGCTTAACCCCGACGAGCCCGCGCCTGAAGATCTGCTCGCCTCACCGCCCGATATCAGCGAGATCGCGATCCGGGAGGTCTCCCGGTTGGTCAACCGGGTGGCCAACAATTCTGCCGAACTTCTCGAACCGGTCGACCAGGGAAACCAACCGGTGGGGCTCTTCTGAGTGGCTGCGGTGGCGATAAGATCGCGGCAGTTCAGTTTGCGTGCGAGAGGAATCCGACATGACTGCTGTGGAGCCGAAGATCGACACCATCACGGTGCACAACCCCGCGGACGGCCGGGTCGCCGGCTCCGTGCCGATCGACGGCCCCGAGACCGTCGCCGCCAAGGCCCGCCGGCTGCGCGCCGCCCAGACCGAGTGGGAGGCCATCGGCCCCCGCGGCCGCAAGAAGTGGATGATGCTCTGGCAGGACTGGGTCCTGGACAACGCCGACCTCCTCACCGAGGTGCTGATGAACGAGACCGGCAAGTCCCGCGGCGATGCCAGCATCGAGGCGGTGCTGATCGCCGACGCCATCAAATACTGGGCCGGCAATGCCGAGGAGTTCCTCGCCGACCGCCACCCGGGCGCGCACAGCCCGCTGTTCAAGGTCAAGAAGCTCACCACCGTCTACCGGCCCTACCCGCTCGTCGGGATGATCGAGCCATGGAACTTTCCGCTTGCCATGCTGGCGCTGGACCTGGTGCCCGCCCTGGCCGCCGGCGCGGCGGTGCTGCTCAAACCCTCTGAGGTGACACCGCTGTCGGCGGTCGAATTGGCCCGTGGCTGGAAAGAGACTGGCGCACCGGCCGTGTTCGAATTGGCCACCGGGTACGGCGCCACCGGAGTCTCGGTGATCGAGAACTCCGACTACGTCCACTTCACCGGGTCGACGGGCACCGGCCGCAAGGTTGCGGTGGCCTGCGCCGAGCGACTCATCCCGTGCAGCCTGGAGTTGGGCGGCAAGGACCCGGCCATCGTGCTGGCCGACGCCGACGTCGACCGTGCCGCCAACGGCATCGCCTGGGGCGGGATGTTCAACTCCGGTCAGGTGTGCATCTCGGTGGAGCGGGTGTTCGTCGAGGCTCCGATCTATGACGAGTTCGTCGCCAAGCTCGCCGCGCAGGTCGCCAAGGTGCAGCAGGGACAGGAGTCCGGCCCCGGCTTCAACTTCAACACCGGCGCGATGGCTACCCCGGCCCAGCGTGACATCGTCGACCGGCACGTCAGCGAGGCCGTCTCCGGCGGCGCCACGGTCCTCACCGGTGGCAAGTCGACAGGCGTGGGCACGTTCTTTCAGCCCACCGTCCTCGCCGACGTCACGCAGGAGATGAGCTGCATGGCCGAGGAGACTTTCGGCCCCACCCTGCCGGTGGTGAAGGTGGCCAACGAGGAAGAGGCCATCCGGCTGGCTAACGATTCGGTCTACGGGTTGTCGGCCACGGTATGGACCGGCGACACCGCCCGCGGTGAACGGGTCGCCCGTCGGCTCGAGTCCGGCGCGGTGAACATCAACGACGCCATGACCAACGTCTTCTGCTTCTCGCTGCCGATGGGCGGCTGGAAGGAGTCCGGTATCGGCTACCGCGGTGGCGGCGCCGCCGGCCTGATCAAGTTCTGCCGCCAGCAGGCGATCACTGCCCCGCGCATCCCAACCCAGAAGTCGGAGATGCTCTGGTACTCCTCGACGCAGAAACAGTCGAGCTTCGCCCGCGCCGCCATCCGGGCCTTCTCCGGACGCGGCAAGCGCCGGTTCGGCAGGAAGGGCTGAGCGTAGCGAAGCCCGAATTGGGCCTGAGTGGGCTGAGCCAGGGCCGTGAGGCTTAAGGCGCCGCGTACCCCGGTGGGTTGGCGCCGTCGACCCAGAAGTCGACGCCGAGGTCCGAGCCCGGGATGCAGTCGTAGACCGACAGGTCGGTGACGCCGGACTCCAGCAGCACGTCCTCGCACAGCAGTGTGTGTCCGGTGTACTCGCGTGCCGGTTGGCTCAGGATTACGTAGGCGGAATCGGAGTACACCTCCGGCTTACGCGAGCGTTTCATGGACTCATCGCCGCCGAGCAGGTTCTGCACGGCCGCGGTGGCGACCATGGTGCGCGGCCACAGGGTGTTCGAGGCGATACCGTGCGCGCGCATTTCTTCGGCAATGCCCAACGCGCACAACGTCATCCCGTACTTGGCCATCATGTAGGGCGTCGGTGTGAGCCACTTGGGCTCCATCCGGATCGGCGGCGACAGGGTGAGGATATGCGGATTCTCCCGGCCCTTCATATGCGGGAGGCAGGCCTGAGATACCGCGTAGGTGCCGCGGATCTGGATGCCGTTCATCAGATCGAAACGCTTGAGCGGCACCTCTTCGATACCACCGAGATTGATCGCTGAGGCATTGTTGACGCAGCTCTCGATGCCGCCGACCTGCTCGACGCAGGCCGCGACCGCGGCGGCCACCGAGTCGCCGTCGCGCACATCACCGACGATCGGCAACGCCTGACCGCCAGCCTCTTCGATTTCTTTGGCCGCGGTGTAGATGGTCCCCGGCAGCTTCGGGTGCGGCTCGGTGGTTTTGGCCACCAGCGCGATATTGGCGCCGTCGGCGGCCACCCGCTTGGCGATCGCCAAACCGATGCCGCGGCTGGCACCGGAAATGAACATGGTCTTGCCGGAAAAAGTTGCCATGCGCCGAAATATTACGGGGGCGGCTCCGCGGGCGGCTCCGCGGGCGGGAAATACTGCGGCGACCGTGGCCGTGATGGGGTTCGGGAGAGCAAACGAATTCACGACCTGGTGTCGGTAGCCCGGTGCCCGATGTGGGACTCTACGACGGTGCCTGACATCGATGTCGTCGACAACGAGTCCGACGCCGAGCTGACCGCGCGGTTCGAGCGCGACGCGATCCCACTGATGGACCAGCTTTACGGCGGCGCCATGCGGATGACCCGCAACCCCGCCGACGCCGAGGACCTGCTGCAGGAGACCATGGTCAAGGCCTACGCCGGGTTCCGGTCATTCCGGGAAGGCACCACCCTCAAGGCCTGGCTGTATCGGATCCTGACCAACACCTACAGCAACACCTACCGCAAGAAACAGCGATCCCCGGCGGAGTACCCCACCGAGGAGATCCACGACTGGCAGTTGGCCGCCCAGGCCGAGCACACCTCGACCGGACTGCGCTCGGCGGAGGTCGAGGCGCTCGAACTGCTTCCGGACAGTGAAATAAAAGAGGCGCTGCAGGCGTTAGGGGAAGAGTTCCGGCTTGCGGTGTATCTCGCCGACGTCGAGGGCCTGCCGTACAAGGAGATCGCCGAGATCATGGAGACGCCGATCGGGACCGTAATGTCCCGCCTGCACCGCGGGAGGCGCCAGTTGCGCACCCTGCTCGCCGACGTCGCCCGTGAACGCGGTCTCCTGCGCGGCGAGCGGTCTGAAGCCGCCGAGGAGGTGTCGTGATGAGTGCCGACGAACACGAGACCGGTCACGCCGACTGCGCACTGGTGATCGCTGAGGTGTGGACGCTGCTTGACGGGGAGTGCAACGAAGATTCCCGCGAACGCCTGCAACGCCACCTCGACGAGTGCCCGGCCTGCCTGCGGCACTACGGAGTTGAGGAGCGCGTCAAGGCCCTCATCGCCACCAAAGCCAGCGGAGAGAAGGCGCCCGAATACCTTGTCGAGCGGGTGCGTCTGCAGATCAGTCGGACGACGATCTTCCGCCGCCCGGGGGTCTAGCCCGCCCGAGCCTTAGGCGTTGGGCCGGTTACCGTGGTTGGCCTTGCTGTGCTTGCGGTCGCGCTTCTTGCGGCCTCGTTTGGCCATGGTTCTACCTTCCGAATGATCCAGATGTTGCCTTTAGTCTCTCACGGCGCCGCGAACTGCTAGTGAGCCGGTGGTGTGGTTCGATAGGGCCATGGCTGAGGAGGTACGCGCCGAGATCGTGGCGAGTGTGCTGGAGGTCGTGGTCAGCGCGGGTGACCGGATCGACGCCGGCGCCATCCTGGTGCTGCTGGAGTCGATGAAGATGGAGATCCCGGTGCTCGCGGAGTTCGGCGGCACCGTCACCGAGGTCAGCGTCTCAGTGGGCGACGTGATCCAGGCCGGTGACCTCATCGCCGTCGTCGACTGAACGTGCCATCGCGATATCGGTGACTGATGTCAACCCTCGGTGACCTGCTCGCCGAGCACACCGAACTCCCCGGTGCCGCCGTGGATCATCTGCACGCCGTGGTGGGTGAGTGGCAACTGCTGGCCGACATGTCGTTCGGCGACTACCTGATGTGGGTCCGCCGCGACGACACCACCGTGGTCTGCGTGGCGCAGTGCCGGCCCAACACCGCCGCCACCCTGTTGATCACCGACGCCGTCGGCACCGAGGTGGCCGAGGAGGGTCTGCTGGGTGCCCTGCCGGTGCGCTATCGCGGCGAGGTGGTGGCGCTGCTGACCCACCAGAGCGCCGGCGGTGGCCGGGGGTCCTCGTCACGGCTGGAGAAGGCCTACCTCGACTGTGCCGAGCAGCTGCGGAAGATGTTGTCCGAGGGCACCTTTCCGAACGTCGGCGATCTGGCCATCCCGCGGTCCAGCCCCCGC
>SYAA01000003.1 GCA_005789055.1 Actinomycetota bacterium | reverse complement strand
TGGCGACGAGAAGTTTTTCGCGCTTTTGCGCGACTGGACCACACGGCACCGGCACGGCACCGTTGTCACGGACGACTTCACCGGACTGGCCGCGAACTACGCCGAGGAATCACTGCGCCCACTGTGGGACACCTGGCTTCATTCCATGCCGGTGCCGCCGCTGTGACTGACGGCAGCGCTGGGATGGACGCCCTTGGCGCCTCGGCCGGACCGGTCGCTCGCGGCAGCGTTGCGCGGGTGGGACTGGCGACCGCCGTCAGCGCGGCGTGCGGCTATGCGGTCCTTTATCTGGCCGCGCGCAGACTGGACCCGGCGGACTTTTCGGTGTTCGGGGTGTTCTGGGGCGCCTTCGGTTTAGTTACCGGCGCGGCCAACGGACTGCTTCAGGAGGCTGCCCGCGAAGTGCGTGCCAACCCCACAACGACCGCGTCCGCCGGCGGCCCGCACACCAACCCGATGCGGGTCGCCGCCTGGGTCGGCATCGCTGCGGCGGCGGTCATCGGCGGTAGTTCACCGCTGTGGGCTCCGCAGGTTTTCGCCGAGGCGCAAGGACTGTCGGTGCTGTTGCTCTCGGCGGGCCTGGCCGGATTCTGTTTGCACGCGACATTGCTGGGCATGCTCGCCGGAGTGGGTCAATGGGGTCGCTACGGCGCCCTGATGGTGACCGACGCCATCATCAGGGTCGTTATCGCCACGGCGGCGTTCCTCCTCGGCTGGGATCTCACCGGATTCCTGTGGGCCACCGTCGGGGGTGCGGTGGCCTGGGTGCTGATGCTGACGGTGTCGCCTGCGGTGCGAAGCGCGGCCCGGCTACGCACGCCGGGCAGCATTGCGACATTTCTGCGCGGATCGTCGCATTCCATCGCGGCGTCGGGTGCGAGCGCGATCCTGGTGATGGGTTTTCCGGTGCTCCTGAAGGCAACGTCGGGGCAACTGGGCGCGGCGGGCGGAGTGGTGATCCTGGCGGTCACCCTGACCCGGGCGCCGTTGCTGGTGCCGATGACGGCCATGCAGGGCAATTTGATCGCCCACTTCGTCGACCACGCGGCCCGGCGCCGTGGCACACGTCTGCAGGCCCTGGTGAAACCCGCCGGCGTGATCATGCTGGTCGGGATCGTGGGCATTCTGGCCGCCGGGACTCTGGGGCCGTGGCTGTTGCGGGCCGCCTTCGGCCCGCAGTACCAAACCTCAGGCACGCTGCTCACCTGGCTGACAGCGGCAGCGATATCGATCGCACTCCTGACGCTCACCGGTTCGGCGACGGTGGCCGCCGCTCTGCACCGGGCGTACGCACTGGGTTGGGTAGCCGCCACCGTGACCGCAGCGGGTTTGCTCACCCTGCCACTGGACCTTGCGACGCGCACGGTGGTAGCCCTGCTGTGCGGACCACTGGTCGGGATCGCCGTCCACCTCGCGGCGTTGGGCCGGGCCGGCGACTGAATCGTCACCTCGGCGGCGGCGGTCCAGCGCCGTGTACGTTGTGGACATCGACCCCTCCCGCGTCTGGATCATCGTTCCGGCTTTCAACGAGGCGCAGGTCATCGGCGATGTCGTCGCGGACCTGCGGTCGGTGTTCGCCCATGTGGTGTGCGTGGACGACGGCAGCAACGACACCACCGCCGAGACCGCCCTGCGCGCCGGAGCGCACGTAGTGTCGCACCCGATGAATCTTGGTCAGGGTGCGGCGATCCAGACCGGCGTGGAGTACGCCCGCAGTCAGCCGGGTGCCACCGTCTTCGCGACTTTCGACGCCGATGGCCAACATCGCCTGAAAGACGTCGTGTCAATGTTGGAGAGGCTGTCCCGCGGCGATGTCGACATCGTGATCGGCACGCGCTTCGCCGGCTCGACGATCAGCCACACCCCGCCGCTCAAACGGCTTATCCTGCGGACTGCGGCGCGGCTCGGTCCCAGCAGCCGGCGACTGGGCCTGACCGACGCACACAATGGTCTGCGCGCTTTCGGCAAGACCGTCGCCGATCACCTCGACCTCACTATGAGCGGAATGAGCCATGCCGGCGAGTTCATCGCGCTCATTGACGAAAACCGTTGGCGGGTAGCCGAAGAGCCCGTTGAAATTCTCTATACCGATTATTCTGTGTCCAAGGGTCAACCCCTGCTCAACGGGGTGAACGTCGTGTTTGACGGATTCCTGCGCGGGAGGTTGCGGCGATGAACTGGATACAGGTGCTGTTGATCGCCGCGGTGGTAACACTGCTGGTATACCTCCTGCGCGCCCGTAGTAACGCCAAGGCAAAAGCCTGGGTCAAGATCGGTTATGCGCTCTTCGTCATTGCCGCGGTCTACGCGATCCTGCGCCCGGACGACACCACCGTGGTGGCCAATTGGCTCGGCGTGAACCGCGGCACTGACCTGTTGTTCTATGCCTTGGTCATCGCATTCATCTTTACGACGTTGAGCACTTATCTGCGGTTCAAGGATCTCGAGCTCCGCTACGCCAGGTTGGCACGCGCGGTCGCACTCGCGGGTGCCAGGACGCCGGAAAGCTAACGCGCGCCGAAGTATTCGACGGTCTGCCGGATGCCTTCCTTGAGACCGATCTGCGCACGCCAGTCAAGCACTGTCTGCGCCCTGCCGGCATCCAGGCAGGACCGCTTCAGATCACCGGGCCGCGCCGGCGCCGATCGCGGCGCATCGGGCGCTCCGACTGCGGCGGCCACCAGAGTGTGCAGCGCACGATCACTGGTCTCCACGCCGGTGCCAACGTTGAAGCGCTGTCCTGATCCGGCATCACCGGACGCCCGAACGAACGCCTCGATGACATCGTCGACGAACACGTAGTCGCGGGTGTTGGAACCGTCACCGAATACCATCGTGGGCTCGCCTGCCAATAGCGCCTTGGTGAAGACGGCGACCACTCCGGCCTCGCCGTGGGGATCCTGACGCGGGCCGTAGACGTTGGCCGGCGCGATGTGTGTGCAGTCCAGTCCGTAGAGGTGCCGGAAACTGTTGAAATAGGTCTCCGCGGCGAACTTCGCCGCGGCATACGGCGAGGCCGGATCAGCCGGCGTCGTCTCAGCTACCGGATAGCGCGTCGGGACGCCGTAGATGGCGCCGCCCGAGGATGTATTGACCACTTTGCGCACGGCGGCGCGACGCGAGGCCTCAGCTAGCCGCACCGCCCCGATGACGTTGACCATCGCATCGGACTGCGGATCCGCCACCGACTGCCGCACGTCGATCTGAGCAGCCAGGTGAAACACCACCTCAGGTCTGGAATCGGCCAGCAACCCGATCAGGTCGGCGCTAACGATATCGGCCTGGACAAACCCGAAGCCGCCGTGGGCACGGGCGCCATCGAGATTTGCCAACCGGCCGGAACTGAGGTCGTCAAGGCCGACGACGGTGTGCCCATCGGCCAGCAGTCGGTCGACCAGGGTCGAGCCGATGAACCCGGCGGCGCCGGTGACCAGTGCCCGCATTTGGACCACCATACCGGCGCTACCGGGGTGCCCACCCGTACAGTCGATCCGATGTCTGTTCGGCCGACCGTGCGCGTTCCACCGGTCGCCGCGGCCGCGACGGTGATGATCGCACTGCAGTTAGCGGTCCGATCGGTAGTTGCCTTCGGCGGCTACTTCTACTGGGACGATCTGATCCTGGTGGGCCGGGCCGGAACCCAACCACTGCTGTCGGCGTCATATCTGTTCACCGATCACGACGGCCACGTGATGCCGGCGGCGTTTCTGCTGGGCGGCGGGATCACCCGACTGGCACCACTGGTGTGGGCCGGACCTGCGGTGAGTCTGATTGTGCTGCAACTGATCGCCTCCCTAGCACTGCTGCGGACGCTGCACGTGATCCTCGGCTGGCGAGCCGTCATGCTGATACCACTGTGCTTCGCACTGTTTACACCGCTG
>SYAA01000203.1 GCA_005789055.1 Actinomycetota bacterium | reverse complement strand
GTACATGGCCGGGCTACTGACCTCCGTGGGCGACGATAAGGACAAGGCTGCGGTGTATCTGGCTGACTGCCGCAAACTCGGGATCACCGTTTTGCCGCCGGATGTCAACGAGTCGGGGTTGAACTTCGCCTCGGTGGGCACCGATATCCGTTTCGGCCTCGGGGCGGTGCGCAACGTCGGGGCCAATGTGGTGAGTTCGCTGATCGCCACCCGCAAGGCGAAGGGCAAATTCACCGACTTCTCCGACTACCTCAACAAGATTGACGTGGCGGCCTGCAACAAGAAGGTCACCGAGTCACTGATCAAGGCCGGGGCATTCGATTCGCTGTCACATCCGCGTAAAGGTCTGTTCCTGGTGCACACCGACGCCGTCGATTCGGTGTTGGGCACCAAGAAGGCCGAGGCGATGGGTCAGTTCGACCTGTTCGGCGGCGGCGCCGACGATGGTGGTGCCGGCGATGCCGTGTTCACCACCAAGGTGCCGGAAGAGGAGTGGGACGACAAACACAAGCTCGCTCTCGAGCGCGAGATGCTCGGGCTGTACGTCTCGGGCCATCCGCTCAATTCGGTGGCACACCTGCTCGCTGCTCAGGTGGATCACGCGATTCCAGCGATCCTGGGCGGAGACGTCGCCAACGATGTGCAGGTGCGCGTCGGCGGCATCCTGGCCTCGGTCAACCGGCGGGTCAACAGGAGCGGCGTGCCCTGGGCCTCGGCACAGCTGGAGGATCTCACCGGCGGTATCGAGGTGATGTTCTTCCCGCAGACCTATGCGTTGGTCGGTGCGGAGATCGCCGACGACGCGGTGGTGCTGGTCGCCGGCCGGGTGCGAATTCAGGATGACCGCATCAGCGTGATCGCCAATGATCTTGTGGTGCCGGACTTTTCTAGCGGGGCACCTGATCGACCGCTGGCGGTGAGTCTGCCCACTCGCCAATGCACACTCGACAAGGTCAACGCGCTCAAGCAGGTGCTGGCGCGACATCCGGGTGTGTCGCAAGTGCATCTGCGCTTGATCAGCGGTGATCGCATCACCACGCTGGAACTCGATCAATCGCTACGGGTGACGCCGTCACCGGCATTGATGGGTGACCTCAAGGCGCTGCTCGGCCCTGGTTGCTTGGGTGGCTAGCCGGTGTGGACAACGAGCATCTGGGCTACTGACCTTTCGGCAGCGGCTCCCAGTGCATGATCCCGCTGTCGGCCAACAGCGAAAGATGCAGTTGCCCGTTCGACAACAGATAGCTGCGCACGTAGCCCAACGCCGCGGCGACCTTGGTGTCGTCGGAGGGCTGCGGGCAGAACATTCGGGTCAACGCGATCGGCCCGAAGGTCAGGCTGCCCGAATCATCGGCGGCGGCGGCTGTCTGGAAGGTTCCCGACCCTCGGTTGCAGTCGATCTGGAAGACGGCTTGACCGTCGTCGCCGAACATCACCGTGTACTTCGTCGGGTCGGCGATGTTTGTACTGGGCTGCTCGCTCGTCATTGATTCGATTTCCAGCAGCTGCCATGTTGTACCGACGATCGGATCTGTTGCCGCGGCCGCGTCGCAGCCGACTGCGCCCAATCCGACGACTGCGCCCAGTCCGACGACGGCTCCCAGAGCACCGATACCGAATGCCACCCGCATACCCGGCAATCTACCGGGGTAGGGCGCGGATCGTCGATGCACACCACTCAGGGATACTGGCGGGGTGAGTCTGACCGACGCCGAGTTGGCCGCCGAATTGGCCGAGGAGGCCGGGCGGCTTCTGCTGACGGTGCGCGAACAGGTCGGCCACGACTTTCCGTACGAGTTGGGCGACGCCGGCGACATCCGGGCTAATGCGATGCTGCTGAAGAGGCTGCGGGCTGAGCGACCCGGCGATGCGGTGTTGTCCGAGGAGGCGCACGACGATCTCAAGCGCCTGCAGGCCGATCGGGTGTGGATCATCGATCCGCTGGACGGCACCTGGGAGTACTCGCTGCCGTACCGCGATGACTGGGCGGTGCACGTGGCACTGTGGCAGCGCACCAGCGGCGCCGAGGGCGTGATCACCGACGCCGCGGTCGCTCTGCCAGCTGTCGGTGAGGTGCACCGCAGCGACACCGTGACAGCGCCGCCGATGCCGCGGCCGGGTCCGATCCGCATTACGGCCAGCTCCAACCGTCCGCCCGCGGTGCTGTGGCGGCTGCGGGACCGGCTTGACATCGAGTTCGTCCGGATCGGTTCGGCCGGAGCCAAGGCGATGGCCGTCGTGCGCGGTGATGTCGACGCCTATATCCACGCCGGCGGGCAGTGGGAGTGGGACTCTGCGGCACCGGCCGGCGTGCTGCAGGCAGCCGGTCTGCACGCCACCCGGATCGACGGATCACCGTTGCGCTACAACCAACCCAACCCCTATCTGCCCGACCTGTTGATGTGTCGGTCCGAGATGGCTGATGTTCTGCTCGACGCCATGTGGTTGGCCAGCTGATATGCGATCCTGGCCCGCTGTCGAGATCCCTGATCTGCCGGGGCGCGGACCTGCGCTGCGGCTTTACGACACCGCCGACCGACAGGTGCGGCCCACCGCACCCGGGGATACCGCGACGATGTACGTCTGCGGAATCACGCCCTACGACGCGACCCATCTGGGTCACGCTGCCACCTATCTGGCATTCGATCTCATCTATCGGGTCTGG
>SYAA01000202.1 GCA_005789055.1 Actinomycetota bacterium | reverse complement strand
GGTCCGGTGAGTTCGGCGACCTCGCGGACCCAGCTGAGCAAGCCGGCGTGCTTGGTCGGTGCGTTGTCCAGACCGGGAATGGTCGCTGAGGTCATTTGGTGTCTCCCACTTGAGTTGCGATCAGATTAACGCGGGCGCGCTGCCCGCCGCTAAACCGCCCACAGTTAACCGCAAAGCCGTCGGGGAACAGATTATGTCCGATCGCGCGACGGCCCAATCCCCGAACGTGCCGCCAGGGCGGTTTCGGCCGCCAGCAGTTGGATCACCAGCTGATCGTCCAGGGCCGCGCGCAGGCCGGCGGCAAGTTCCGCTGACCACCGATCCAGCGCCGCACGCTCGGCCATAAGGCTGCGGGTTCGGATCACCCAGAAGGTCAGTGCGATGCCGGCTGCGATACAACCCGCGACGACGGCTGGCCACCAGGCGGGCACCAGATAGACCAGCGACCGCCCCACGGTGAACGTCACTCCGAGACCGAAGCCGACGCTGAGCAGGACGGCCAACCGGTCGTCCGATCGCGGGTGGCCGAAGCGCGGCAGATACGACTCGAGCGCCGGACACGACGGTGCCGAGAACGGCCCCGCCGGAAGACCGATGAGGCGGGGCAGCGTCGTGCTCAGCGTGGCGTCGAACTCCGCTGCCACCTGCGTTGACCGGCGATGCGCCCGCGAACAGAACGCATCGACCCCGCCCCGCGGTACCCCGGCCGCCTCGTGGCGCAATTCGGCGCGCAGGCTCGCGCACAGTGCGCGAGCCTGCCCGCCGAGGTGCACCCGGGCCTGCTGAATCCGGCTGCGCAGCAACAACGTCCGTGCGGCACGCGACTGCGGCGCGGGTTCGCCGCCGCGGGAACGCTCCCGCCCACAGAGGGCCAGCGTCGCGAGCACCGCCCCGGCAAGCCGGTCCAGTCTCACTGCCCCGATCTGCGGGTTGGCCGCGACTCCCACCCAGGCCAGATGCGGATAGCGGTTGCGGTTGGCCTCGAGTACCTGCGGCCAGGTGCGGTGAACGTCGATCTTGGACACCGCGCCCACCACCGCGTCGGTGTCGGCTGCAGCGTCGTCGAGTAAGGCTGCGTCGGCGTCGGCCATCGGAGCGGCCGCGGAGCTGACGAAGACCACGGTCGCTGACCGCTCACCGGGGCCGAGGCATTCGACCACGCGATACCCGGGACCCAACCGCACCTGCAGTGCGCGGGCCACTGCGGTCACGCCGGCCAGTGCCGGGCCGGTCACCAGGATGGTTGGGCGCTCACTCATGGGCATCGGGCGGCCCGCCGCCACAGCCGCAGCTCACCGCGCACGATGTCGGCACCGCAGGCACGGTGCAGCACCACCGCCGGGCCGCGTGCGTAGCGCTGAAAGGAGATCGCCCGGCGCAGCGCGGCGTCGGGTCCGCCGGAATCGTCCGGAATCTCCCCCGCCGGAATCTCTCCCGCGGCGGTCAGGACGTCGCCCGCGGCGGCCCTGCGCGCCAGGACGACGGCGTCGCCGGCGAGGAACTCCGCCACCCGGGCGCCGCGAGGACCGACCGACTGACCGACCAGTGGCGCCAAGGCATCGACCAGGCGGCGGTACCTCGACGGCGCGCCCACCCGATCAATCTCCCCAATCACCGAGTTCACTCCGCTGAGCTGGCGAAACAGCGCAGCCAGCGCTGCCGGATCCGCGCCACCGGATACCGCCGCCACGGCATTGGCGATCCCGAATAGATCCAACTCGGCCAGCAGCCGGCGCCGGATTCCCAGGCTCAATAGCGCCGGGTTCACCCCTGCCGACCCATTCAGCGCCCGCAGTGCCGTCATGAGTTCGGGATCAAGTACGGCGGGATCGCCGGCGGCGACCGCCAACAGCGCGGCCAGCGGCCTGGTCGGCACCCCGGTGCTGGACTGCAGCTCACGGCACCGTGCCGCGGCGATCGCCATGGGTCCATCACCCCGAAACCCGGCGAGATCGGCCTTGTTGAGTACTGCCACCGTGGGCAGGCGGGCATCGGCGAGAGCGGCGCGGTCATCGGGGGTGAGGCTTTCGGTGAAGACATAGACGCCGACGTCAGCGGCCACGCCCGGGGCCGTCACCACAAGGCCCGCGCCCCGCAGCGCACGACGCACTGCGGCCCGGCCGGCACCCGGTCGGCCGCAGACGCCCACCCGCAGGGGCGCGCTCAGGTCGGCGCTCAGACGCGACAGGGCCGGTTCATCGAGCACGGCGGCACCGGCGGCCAGCACCGCGGCGAGTGGACCGTCGTCCATCGGGCCATGGTGGCAGCCACCCCGATTGCCCGCGAGTCAGGCCAAAGACAACTGTTGGGTATCAATCTGTATCCGGGTGGTCATGCCCCGCTGTTCATGGGCCACCATGGTCAAATGCACACCCAGCGCCAGGGCGGCTCGACCGTGCCCGACATCCCGGCGCATACCCACCGGCGGGTGAGTAGTTTCCGCTCGCGGCGGGCGGCCCTGACCGAAGCCCAGCAGGAGGCCTGGGACCGGCTCTGGCCGCGGATCGGGATGCTGGCCCGGCCAACCGAGTCGGGCGACAAGGAACACGGTGAACCACTCGATACCGAGGCCTGGTTCAGCCGCACTGCACCGCTGGTTCTCGAGATCGGTTGCGGCACAGGCACTTCAACGCTGGCAATGGCTGCCGCGGAGCCCGATATCGACGTCATCGCCGTCGAGGTCTACCGCCGCGGCCTCGCTCAATTACTGTGCGCCATCGACCGTGAGGCCATCTCTAACATCCGCTTGATCCGGGGCGACGGCATCGACGTCCTCGAACATCTGGTGCGCCCCGGTTCGCTCACCGGCGTACGGATGTTCTTTCCCGACCCGTGGCCGAAGTCCCGCCACCACAAACGTCGGCTGTTTCAGCCGCCGACCGTCGCTCTGATCACCGGGCGGTTACGCCCCGGGGGCGTCCTGCACGTCGCCACCGACCACCGGGGATACGCCGAGCAGATCGCGGTGGTCGGGAATGCCGAACCAGGACTTCGCCCGGCCCGGCCGGGTGAGCCGCTGGCCATCTCAACGGAGAGGCCGGCCACCAAGTACGAGTCGAAAGCCCGTCACGCAGGCGACGCGGTGAACGAATTCCTGTGGGTGAAACAACCGTGACCGTGATCGATGAGACCACGCAGGCCGCCCCGCCGGGCCCGGTCGGACCGGATCCGGGACCGGCTTCCAAGCGCGTGCTGCTGATCTGGGATGCACCCAACCTCGACATGGGGCTTGGTTCGATTCTGGGCGGCCGGCCCACCGCGGCGCACCGGCCGCGATTCGATGCCCTCGGACGCTGGCTGCTCCACCGCACCGCGGACTTGGCCGCCGAGCACCCGGGAACGGTTCTGGAACCCGAGGCCACGGTGTTCACCAATATCGCCGCCGGTAGCGCCGACGTCGTCCGCCCCTGGGTGGAGGCACTGCGCAATGTCGGCTTCGCGGTGTTCGCCAAACCCAAGGTGGACGAGGACAGCGACGTCGATGCCGACATGCTGGCCCACATCGCCCTGCGGAACTCTGAAGGCCTGGCAAACCTGCTGGTGGCGTCGGCGGACGGGCAGGCTTTCCGGATTCCCCTCGAAGCCATCACGCGAGCGGGCACTCCGGTGAGCGTGCTGGGATTTCGCGAACACGCAAGCTGGGCGTTAGCGTCGGATAGCTTGGATTTCGTCGACTTGGAAGACATCCCCGGTGTCTTCCGTGAGCCGTTGCCGCGAATCGGCCTGGATTCGTTGCCGGAACACGGGGCATGGCTTGCGCCATTCCGGCCGCTGTCCGCGCTACTGAATTCACGACTGTAGGGCTGCCGAACCGGTCAGCAGAGGTTCGGTCGTCAGTAAGGAGATTGAGTGTTCGCCTGGTGGGGTCGGACCGTGTACCGGTATCGCTACATCGTCATCGGTCTCATGGTCGCGCTGTGTGTGGGCGGCGGCATCTACGGGATGGACCTCGGCAAGTACGTCACCCAGAGCGGTTTCTACGACGAGGGCAGCCAGTCAGTACAGGCCTCGCTGCTGGCCGACGGCGCCTACGGCCGGGACCGAACCAGCCATGTCGTGGCCATCCTGACTCCACCGGGCGATACAAAGGTCGACGATCCACAGTGGTCTCAGCGGACCGTGGAGGAACTCGACGCCTTCGTCGCCAAGCACGACGACAAGGTGGCCGGCTGGGCGGGCTGGCTACGAGCCCCCGACAGCACCGACGCCACGGTCGCCCAGATGAAAACCCAGGACATGCGGCAGACGTTCGTCAGCATTCCACTGGAGGGCGACAACGACGACGAGATCCTGAAGAACTACCAGGACGTCGCACCCGACCTGAAACAGATCAACGACGGCGACATCAAGCTGGCCGGGCTCAACCCACTTGCCAATGAGCTCACCGGGACCATCGGCGTCGACCAGAAACGTGCCGAGATCGCCGCGATTCCGCTGGTGGCTGTCCTGCTCTTCTTCGTCTTCGGTGGGGTGGTGGCGGCCAGCCTGCCGGCCATCATCGGCGGTCTGACGATCCTCGGTGCATTGGGCATCATGCGGTTCGTCGCCGACTTCGCGCCGGTGCACTTCTTCGCCCAACCGGTCGTCACCCTGATCGGCCTCGGTATCGCAATCGATTACGGACTGTTCATCGTCAGCCGATTCCGAGAGGAGCTCGCTGAGGGCTACGACACCGAAGCCGCGGTCCGGCGCACGGTGATGACCGCCGGACGAACAGTGGTCTTCTCCGCCGTCATCATCGTGGCGTCGTCGCTGCCACTGCTGCTGTTCCCGCAGGGGTTCCTCAAGTCGATCACCTACGCAATCATCGCCTCGGTGATGCTGGCGGCGGTGCTGTCGATCACCGTGCTCGCCGCGATCCTTGCCATCCTCGGGCCGAATGTCGATGCACTGGGGGTCCGAACCCTGCTGAGGGTGCCGTTCCTGCGCAACTGGTCGGTGTCCCGGAACATCATCGATTGGGTGGCCGACAAAACCCAGAAGACCAAGACCCGCGAAGAGGTCGAGAGCGGATTCTGGGGC
>SYAA01000201.1 GCA_005789055.1 Actinomycetota bacterium | reverse complement strand
CTCGCATCCCGGACTCCCCACGCAGGCGCTCACCTCAAGCCAGCGTGAGGTCTCATCGAACACCAGGCCCAGTGGTGCCAGCACCCGCAGCGAGGTGTCGGCCACGCCCTCGGCCAGATCGCACACCAGCAGTGAGCGCCAGGGGGTGATCACCACCGGTGCGTTGATGGCGGCGACGAACTGTGCCTGGCGCACCGACAACACTCCCAGGGGGACGGCCGCCCCCAGCGCTGCGTGTCCATCGTCCTGCTCGATCCACCCGACCGGCGGCCGGATGACCGGCGCGAAGACGTCGCCCGCAGGGTCCGACGACGTGAACCCGTTTAGTAGGGATCCGGGTTCGGCTAACTCACTGATTCGCCAGGCTTTCCCGCGCGTCTCGGCGAAGCGACTCGCGATGGTGATCAGGGCGGGAACCGCGTCGTGCGGCGTCAGCCGGATACCGGTGTCGCGACCGGCCAGCAGCAGGGCAACGGTCTCGCTGTTGATGGTGTGGACGCCGACGTCGGCCGCCAGACCGGATACGTCCGCGCTGCCGTCGTCGATGCTGAACCAGAATCTCCCCGGAAGCCGGGCCAGATCGGGTGCGCTCTGGATCGCGTGATCCAGATCTTTGACCCACGGGCGCACGTCAGTGACGCCACCGAGTCGGCCCGAGAGCGGTGAGGCGACGATATTGCGCACCCGTTCGTGGGTCGGCGACGGCAGTAGCCCGGCCGCAGCCACCGCACCGGCCACGGCCGCGGTATCGGTGATTCCGCGCACCTGAAGATTGCCTCGGGCGGTGAGTTCGAGAATCCCGGCGGCAGATCGCTCGGCGACCTCGGCGAGTGCCTCCAGTTGAGCGGCGGTGATCATCCCGCCCGGCAGACGAACCCGGGCCAGCGCGCCGTCGGCGGCCTGATGAAGGTGCAGGGCGCCTGGACAGGCGTCATCCTTGCGCGATCGGGCCACCTGACCACGGTACGACGGCGTGGCTACGGTAGTGGGGTGCCCCGGCCCACCATCGTCCTGCTGTCGACGTCCGACACCGATCTGATCACCGCACGCGCCAGCGCTGCGGGCTACCGCTGGGCCAACCCGACCCGGCTGGCGGCCGGCCAACTCGCCGAGCTGCTTGACGGTGCCGCGGTGGTGGTAGTCCGAGTCCTCGGCGGCTACCGGGCCTTGCAGAACACCATTGACACCGTCGTCGCGAGCGGGATTCCGGCCGTGGTGGTCAGCGGGGAGCAGGCCCCCGACGCCGACCTGATGGAACGCTCCACCGTGCCGGCGGGAATCGCCATGCAGACGCACATCTACCTCGCCGAGGGCGGCGTAGCGAACCTGGGCCAGTTACACGACTTCCTCTGCGACACCGTCCTGATGACCGGATACGGATTCAGTCCGCCGGCGGCCACACCGCCGTGGGGAATTCTCGACCGCGTCTGCTCGACCGCATCGGGTTGCCCCGGGTGTCCGGGTGGGGTGGCGTGTTTCCCAGACATGGTCGCCACCCGCGCAGCAGTATCCGGAGACGCACCGACCATTTCCGTTCTCTACTACCGCGCCCAGCAGTTGGCCGGCAACACCGCCTACGTCGAGGCGCTGTGTTGCGCGATCGAACGCGCGGGCGGACGGCCGATGCCGATCTACTGCACATCCCTGCGCACACCCGAACCCGAACTGCTCACGCTGCTCGGCGGGGTCGACGCGATGGTGGTGACCGTCCTCGCCGCCGGTGCGGCGGTGCCGGCCGCGGTGACCGCCGGGGGAGACGATGACAGCTGGAATGTCACACACCTTGCCGCGCTCGATATCCCGATCTTGCAGGGATTGTGCCTGACCAGTTCTCGCGAGCAGTGGTTGGCGAACGACAGCGGCCTCAGTCCCCGCGATGTGGCTACCCAGGTCGCGGTGCCGGAATTCGACGGGCGCATCATCACTGTTCCGTTCTCGTTCAAGGAGATCGATTCTGAGGGTCTGATCTCCTACGTGCCCGATCCTGAGCGGTGCGACCGGGTCGCTGGCCTTGCAGTCAACTACGCCACCCTGCGCCGAGTCAGCGCCCCCGAAAAGCGCGTCGCATTGATGTTCTCGGCGTATCCGACGAAGTACTCCCGCATCGGCAATGCTGTGGGACTGGACACGCCATCCAGCACGATCGCGTTGCTCAATGCTTTGCGGGACAACGGCTATCGGATTGGCGAGGTCCCCGGACTGGCCAGCGGTGACGGTGATGCACTGATGCACGCGCTGATCGAACGCGGGGGACTGGACCCCGATTGGCTCACCGACACCCAGATGGCCTCCCGCGCGATCCGCGTACCGGCGGCACGCTACCGCGAATGGTTCGGCACTCTGCCCGCCGAGCTGCGCGACGCGATGGTGCAGCACTGGGGCGAACCGCCGGGTGAATTGTTCGTCGACCGCAGCCGTGACCCGGACGGCGAAATCATCGTCTCCGCTATCCAATCCGACAACATCGTCGTCCTGGTGCAGCCGCCGCGCGGATTCGGCGAGAACCCGATTGCCATTTACCACGACCCCGATATGCCGCCCAGTCACCACTACCTCGGCACCTACTTCTGGCTGCGCCACTCCTTCGGCGCGCATGCGGTGGTGCATATGGGCAAGCACGGCAACCTGGAATGGCTACCCGGCAAGAACGTCGGCATGTCAGCGAATTGCGGTCCTGATGCCGCGCTCGGTGACCTGCCCCTAATCTACCCGTTCCTGGTTAACGACCCCGGCGAGGGCACCCAGGCCAAACGGCGGGCACATGCCACCATCGTCGACCACCTCATCCCGCCGATGGCCCGGGCCGAGAGTTACGGCGACACCGCCCGTTTGGAGCAACTGCTCGACGAGCACGCCAATATCGCCGCACTCGACCCGGCCAAACTGCCCGCGATACGCCAGCAGATCTGGACTCTGATGAGCGCGGCCAAGATGGATCACGACCTCGGGTTGGCGCAGCGCCCCGAAGACGACTCCTTCGACGACATGCTGCTGCATGTGGACGGTTGGCTCTGCGAGATCAAGGACGTTCAGATCCGCGACGGCCTGCACATCCTCGGGCTGGCCCCGACGGGGGAGGCTGAGCTCGATATGGTGCTGGCTATCCTGCGGGCCCGGCAGTTGTTCGGCGGCGAGCAGAGCATCCCGGGCCTTCGTCAGGCCCTCGGGCTTGCCGAGGACGGCACCGACGAGCGTGCGGCCGTCGACGCGGCCGAGGAGCAGGCCCGCGGGCTGCTGGCCGGCCTGCAGGCAACGGGCTGGGATGCCGGCCAGGTCGACTCGCTCACGTCGGATCCGGGTGTCGCACGAATCCTGCGATTCGCCGCCGTCGAGGTGGTGCCGCGACTGGCCGGAACGGCGGCAGAGATCGCCCAGGTGCTCCGCGCACTGGATGGCCGCTACATCGCGGCCGGGCCCTCGGGTTCACCGCTGCGTGGGCTGGTCAACGTGCTGCCGACCGGACGCAACTTCTATTCGGTGGATCCCAAGGCCATGCCGTCGAAGCTGGCCTGGGAAACCGGTGTCTCGATGGCTGATTCACTGCTCGAGCGCTACCGCACCGATCACGGCGAATGGCCGAGATCGGTGGGACTGTCGGTGTGGGGCACCTCCGCGATGCGCAACTCCGGCGATGACATCGCCGAAGTGCTGGCGCTGCTTGGCGCGCGGCCGATCTGGGATGAGGCTTCGCGGCGGGTGGTCGATCTTGAGGTGATCCCGCTGGCCGAATTGGAGCGCCCCCGCATCGATGTCACCGTGCGGATCTCCGGGTTCTTCCGGGACGCCTTCCCGCACGTGGTGACCATGCTCGACGACGCGGTGCAACTGGTGGCCGGCCTCGATGAACCTGCCGAGCTGAACTATGTCCGCGCCCACGTGCAGACCGATCTGGCTCAGCACGGTGACGAACGTCGAGCCACCACAAGGATTTTCGGCTCCAAACCGGGTACCTATGGCGCCGGCCTGTTACAGCTCATCGACAGCCGCAACTGGCGCGATGACGCTGATCTCGCCGAGGTGTATACGGCCTGGGGTGGCTTCGCCTACGGCAGAGACCTCGACGGCAGGCCCGCTGCCGAAGATATGTCGATGCAGTACCGCCGGATCGTGGTTGCGGCCAAGAACATCGACTCCCGCGAGCACGATATCGCCGACTCCGACGACTACTTCCAGTACCACGGCGGCATGATCGCCACCGTGCGCGCGTTGACCGGTACCGCTCCGACGGCCTATATCGGCGACAACACCCGATTCGACACGGTGCGTACCCGAACCCTCACCGAAGAAACCGCCCGGGTGTTCCGGGCACGCGTCGTCAACCCGCGGTGGATGGCCGCGATGCGCCGGCATGGCTACAAGGGCGCCTTTGAGATGGCCGCGACCGTCGATTACCTGTTCGGCTACGACGCTACCGCCGGGGTGATGGCCGACTGGATGTACGAGAAGATCACCGAGGCCTACGTACTTGACCCGGAGAACCGAAAATTCCTGGGCGAATCCAACCCGTGGGCTTTGCACGGGATGTCGGAGCGACTACTGGAGGCGGCGGGCCGCGGAATGTGGGAGAGTCCGGATCCCGCTACCTTGGCTGGATTGCGACAGGTGCTGCTGGAGGCCGAGGGCGAGTTGGAGGGAAGGTAGGTTGGAGCTATGGCAGCCACTTTCGACGAGGTGTCCAAAGCCCAGTACGTTTCGCTGACGACGTTCACCAAGGATGGCCGGCCCAAACCGACCGCGATCTGGATCGCGCGCGACGGCGATCGCGCACTGGTGATCACCGAGAAGAACGCGTGGAAGGTCAAGCGGATCCGCAACACCCCGCGGGTGACCCTGGCGGTCTGTGACAGGCGCGGCAACGTCAAGGGTGAGGCGGTCGAAGCGGTCGCCACGGTGCTCGACGACTCTGAAACCGAGTCCGTCTACCAGGCCATCATTAAGCGCTACGGCCTTGTCGGGCGGATCTTCAATTTCTTCTCCAAGCTCCGCGGCGGCAACGGCCGCACCGTCGGACTCGAGATCCGGGCCGCATGATCCGGGGAGTCACCGGTCCCCGCAACTAGCATCTGACCATGGTGTTTCCGTTGCCGTACGTCCGGATCTTTGTCGACGCCGACGGCGTCTCGCACTTCGAAGACTGCGAGTTGCCTCTGGAAACCCGCGACTTCGCGCCGCCGACCACGCCACTGGAGGCGTCCGCCTTCATGCCGGCTGAGGGGTTCGCGGTAGTGCGCTTCGCTCCCGATTGGTCGGGACCGTGGCATCCGTCGCCCTACCGTCAGTGGTTCTTCATGATGTCGGGCTCGCTGACGGTGACCGTCGGCGACGGAATGGAGCGCACCGTCTGTGCTGGCGACACGGTCCTGCTCGAAGATATGGGCACCAAGGGTCACTTGACACGCACCAACGGGGGACAACAGGCCCTTGCGGTCGGCGTGCGAGTACCCGACGCCGCCTGATCCCGCAGGGGTTATCCCCAGCCCTGGATTAATCCCCAAATTCGTTCGGCGGGGATGCTCGTGTCGGACCCCCGCCGTATTGTTTCGAACATGAGTTCGATTTCTGAGGCGATCGATGCCCTCGACCGGGCGCTCGAGGTGCTCGGTGCCGCTGATTGGACTCAGGTGGCCGGTGGTGAGCGGGTGGGTCTGCTGGATCGGTTGGAGACCTGCG
>SYAA01000024.1 GCA_005789055.1 Actinomycetota bacterium | reverse complement strand
GTGCCCACCGAGGCGAAGTTCAACCCCGACTCGTTGACATCCGGCGGCAAAACGGTGATCCCGAGTTTGCGGCAGTCAGCCAGATACACCGCAGCCTTGTCCTTATCGTCGCCCACGGAGGTCAGTAGCCCGGCCATGTACTCGGCTGGATAATTCGCTTTGAGGTACGCCGTCCAGTACGACACCAGCCCGTAACCGGCCGCGTGAGATTTGTTGAATGCGTAGTCGGCGAACGGAAGGATGGTGTCCCACAGCACTTTGATGGCACCGGCCGAGAATCCGTTCGCCTTCATCCCTTCGGAGAAACCCTCGTACTCCTTATCGAGGACATCCCGCTTCTTCTTGCCCATGGCCTTGCGCAAGATGTCGGCTCGGGCCAGTGAGTAGCCTGCGACACGCTGCGCGATGCGCATGATCTGTTCCTGGTAGACGATCAGGCCGTAGGTTTCCGACAAGATGTCGGCCAGTGGTTCGGCCAACTCCGGGTGGATCGGTGTGATCGCCTGCCTGCCGTTCTTGCGATCGGCGTAATCATTGTGGGCATTGACGCCCATCGGGCCAGGGCGGTACAGCGCCAGCACGGCGACGATGTCGGCGAAACCGGTGGGCTGCATGCGGCGCAGGAGATCGCGCATTGGGCCGCCGTCGAGTTGGAACACTCCGAGGGTGTCACCGCGGGACAGGAGTTCGTAGGTGGCCGCGTCATCGAGTGCCAGCGATTCCGGCACCACCTCGATGCCCCGGTTGGCTGCGATGTTCTCCAGCGCATCACCGATGATCGTGAGATTGCGCAGGCCGAGGAAATCCATCTTCAACAGTCCGATGGCCTCGCATGATGGATAGTCCCACCCGGTGATGATCGCGCCGTCCTGCGGTCGTTTCCACAGCGGAATCACATCCGTCAGCGGCTCCGAACTCATGATGACCGCGCAGGCGTGCACGCCGGCGTTACGGATCAGACCCTCTAGCCCACGGGCGGTTTCGTAAATGGTCCGAACATCGGGGTCGGTGTCGATCAGCCCGCGTACCTCGGCGGCCTCCTTGAACCGCTCATGGCTGGGGTCGGTGATTCCCGACAGCGGAATGTCCTTGGCCATCACGGCCGGAGGCAGTGCCTTGGTGATCCGGTCAGCGATCGCAAATCCAGGCTGTCCGTAATGGATCCGGGCGGAGTCCTTCAGTGCGGCCTTGGTCTTGATCGTGCCGAAGGTGATGACCTGGGCGACCCGATCGCTCCCCCATCTCTCGGCGGCGTAGCGCACCATCTCCCCGCGGCGACGATCATCGAAGTCGATGTCGATATCGGGCATTGACGCCCGTTCCGGGTTGAGGAATCGCTCGAACAGCAGACCGTGTTCGATGGGATCGATGTCGGTGATCCTTAGCGCGTAGGCCACCAGCGATCCGGCAGCCGACCCGCGGCCCGGGCCCACCCGGATGTTGACCGACCGCGCGTAGTTGATCAGGTCGGCAACGATCAGGAAGTACGACGGATATCCCTTGTCGCAAATGACACTGATTTCGTAGGCGGCGCGTTCGGCGTACTCACTGGGCACACCGGCGGGAAAACGCTGCGCCAATCCGGCGTCGACCTCGTGACGCAGCCAACTCGCCTGGGTCTGTCCTTCGGGCACCGGGAACACCGGCATCCGGTCCCTCGGGGTCCACACATCGGCGTAGGAGTCCACTCGCTCGGCGATCAGCAGCGTGGAGTCGCATGCCTGCGGAATCTCCGCGTCCCACAGCGCGCGCATCTCGGCCGCCGACTTCAGGTAATAGCCGTCGCCGTCGAATTTGAACCGGTTCGGATCCGAGAGTGTCTTGCCGGTCTGCACGCACAGCAGCGCCTCGTGATTGTGCGCGGCGTCGCGGGTGACGTAGTGGCAATCATTGGTGGCCAACGGCGGGATGCCGAGTTTGCGGCCTACCTCCACCAGTCCCTCGCGGACTCGGCGTTCGATCGACAGTCCGTGGTCCATCAATTCGAGGAAATAGTTCTCAGCACCGAAGATCTCCCGCCACTTGGCGGCTGATTCCAGCGCCTCGCTGTGCTGGCCCAGTCGCAGCCGGGTCTGGACCTCCCCGGACGGGCAACCGGTGGTGGCAATGATGCCCTCGGCGTGCTCGGCGATGATCTCGGCATCCATCCGCGACCACTTGCCGAGTTGGCCCTCGAAGGACGCCCGGGAGGTGAGCCGGAACAGGTTGCGGAGGCCGGTGGCATTCTCCGCGACCATGGTCAGGTGCGTGTAGGAGCCACTGCCGGAGACGTCGTCGGACTTCTGCCCCGGGTCGCCCCAGAGAATGCGGCGGCTGTCGAAACGGGAGCCGGGCGCAACGTAGGCCTCTACGCCGATGATCGGCTTGATGCCGACCTGGGTCGCGGCGTGGAAGAACTCGCTGGCGCCGAACATGTTCCCGTGGTCGGTCATTCCGATCGCGGGCATCTCCAGGCGCTGGGCCTCGGCCAGCATTGGCGTGATCTTCGCGGCGCCGTCGAGCAGCGAATATTCGGTGTGGTTGTGCAGGTGTACGAACGATCCGCCACGTTGAGCGCTTGCGCCAGGAGCCGACGGACTGTTCATAGGAGGGTCAGTCTAGGACCGTCGGGGGACGGCACCGGGCGTGTCGGCGCACGTGTCGGCGGCGGCGCCGGCGTGGATCTGGGGCGAACCCCCGGTTTGGCTGGTCAGCGCTTTTCGCCGAGCATTCGGGCGATCTCCTTGGCCTGTTCAGGGGTCAGTTCGCCGGAGAGCTGGAGCACCTGGCCCTCGATCGGCCCGCCGATTTTGGGACCCCACACCACCGTCGTGCCCCTGACGAACGCGACTTGCTGGCCAACCCGGGCGGCGGTGAACTCGGCGAACTTCTCCGAGGATTCCTGCGTCATCGTCATCTGGACCAGCTGGACACCGGTCAACGGGTTGAGGAACGAGTCGACGTCGGTCAGATCCAGGCGCAGGCCCTCGGGGCCGAGGTCATAAACCGCCGTCTTGTTGATGTCGCAGATCCGAGTGGGCTGATCCGGCGGGGGCGGGGGCGGTGTCGGGCATTGCTCAGGAGTGGTCACGAAGGCGCTGACCACCGGCCGCACCGGAAGCGCCTTGATGGTCAGCGGCGGTGCGGTGGTCGTCGGAAGCGCCGGCACATCGGCCTGCCGGCTGGCCTCGCGGGCCGTGAGCAGGCCCAGACCCAAGGGCACGATCGCGGCGGCGGCGGCGATCCCACCGATCAGCGCCATCATGATCCGGCGGTTGCGTTGCTTGGCCGTGGGTTTGCTCATAATGGAAGCTAAGGTACCGCCCGGCTCCGATAGTTGCGGACCATGGTGTCGGCACTAAAGACCGCCAGGGCCGTCCAGATCAACCCGAAGCCGATCCACCGCGCGGTCGGCATGGGCTCGTGCGCCACCGCGACCCCCAGGATCATCTGCATCGACGGCGTCAGATACTGCAGTAACCCCAAAGTGACCAGGGGCAGACGCTGGGCCGCGGCCGCGAAACACAGCAGTGGAATCGCGGTGATCGGGCCGGTCAACACCATCAGCACCAACTGTCCAGCGTCGTAGTTCCCGACAGCGCCGCCGCCGGTCACTGCCAAGACGGCAATGACACCGATCGCGAAAGGTGCGGCGATCACCGCCTCGAGGCCGACGCTGACCCCCGGTTCGACCGGCACCACCTTTTTGACGGCCCCGTAGAGGGCGAAGGAGAACGCCAGAACAAGCCCGATCACCGGAATCGTGCCGGCCGTAACGGACATCACGACCACGGCGGACGTGGCGATCAGAACCGCGACCACCTGAGCTCTACTGAGCCGTTCACCAAAGATGACGACGCCGAACAGCACGCTGACCAGTGGATTGATGAAGTAACCGAGCGCGGCATCAACGACGTGGCTATTGCTGACGGCATAGACGTAGACGCCCCAGTTCACACAAATCAGCGCCGACGCCGCCACCAGCAGCAGCCAGGTGCGCCGGGTAATCGCCCGTAAATCCGGCAAGCGCCGCAGCACCACCAACACGACGGCCATCAGCAGCATGGTCCAGACGATGCGGTGTGCCAGAACCTCCAACGCACCCGCCGGCTTAAGCAGCGGAAAGTACGCCGGATACAGCCCCCATGAGCCGTAGGCGATAAGGCCGTAGAACAAGCCGCCCCGCCGGCTGTTGAGGCCGGACTCCCCAGTTAAAGGCAATCGCAAGGGGCCGCCGTCACGACTCGGCGCGAAGCACATCGAGTGCATGCTGCAGATCGGCCGGATACGGACTGGTGATCTCGATATGCCGTCCATCAGTCGGATGGGCGAACGCCAGGGAGCGCGCGTGCAGCCATTGCCTTTGCAGGCCCAGTCGCTTGGCCAGGACCGGGTCGGCCCCGTAGGTGGGGTCGCCGACGAAGGGGTGGTGCAGCGCCGCGAAGTGCACACGAATTTGATGAGTGCGACCGGTTTCCAAGTGAATGTCGAGCAGACTTGCCGCCCGAAACATCTCGCAGGTGTCGTAGTGGGTGATGCTGTGCCGGCCCCCCTCAACCACGGCGAATTTCCAGTCGCCGCCCCGGTGCCGACCGATCG
>SYAA01000200.1 GCA_005789055.1 Actinomycetota bacterium | reverse complement strand
TCGACGCGGCCACTCGAGGGCTTCGCTGTCGGCCCGGGCGGCTGCCCGAGCTCGTCTGTCTTTGGTGTGAATGACGGCCGTTAACGGTCCGCGCCGTACCGCAGGCAGCGGTAGTCGCGCACGTCTGAAGTCTCATTCCGGGTGCCCGTCACCGGGCATCAATCTCGAGTATCCCACACCGTGGGCCCGGCCGGGAGCCTGCGCCGGGGAATGGTCTCAGCCGGCCGGGAACCAGAGGGCGATTTCGCGGGCGGCCGACTCTGGCGAGTCCGAGCCGTGCACCAGGTTGAACTGCGTCTCCAGGCCCAGATCGCCGCGGATGGTGCCGGGACTGGCCTTCTCCACCGGATCCGTCCCGCCGGCGAGCTGGCGGAACGCGGCTACCGCGCGGGGCCCCTGTAGAACTGCGGCGAGCACCGGACCCGAGGTGATGAACTCCAGCAACGAGGCAAAGAACGGCTTGTCAGCGTGCTCGGCGTAGTGGGCCCGGGCCAGCGCGTCGTCGACATTCTTGAGTTCGAGCGCGACGACGGTCAGGCCCTTGCCTTCGATCCGGCCGATGATGTCACCGATCAGTCTCCGCTGCACGCCGTCGGGTTTGATCAACATCAGGGTGCGTTCCGTCACGGCCCAGAGCGTACCTGCTCAGTCGTTCGGCCTTTGCTGGCCGGGCAGTAGGCCCAACCGCTCGCGACGCAGCACCTCGGCGCGCAGGTACGCGATGACGCCCCACACGACACCGAAGAGCAGGCCCATGATCCCGACCGCCGGGTAGATCACGAATCCGGCAATAAGCAGCAGTTGCGCCCCGAGGTTCACCCAGATGGCCCAGGGCCGGCCCTGCATCCCGGCCAGCACCACCAGGAGAACGGCGAACCCCACCAGATATGCGGTCGACCACGGTGTCAGTCCACCGCCGACGGCCTTGACCACCGGCAGCGCCAGCAGCACGGTGATCGTCTCCAGGATCAGGGTGCCGGCCATCACGCCGCGGAAGCTCTTCCAGGGATCCGGGGCCGCGCCGGCGGATGTGGGCGGGGCGGTCACAACGGGTCCTTCCCAAACAGGGAGCGCGCCGCGCCCGCGGTCACCACCGAACCTGTGACCACGATGCCGGATCCGGAGTATCCCTCTGACCCGTCCTCCACCAGGGCCGTCGCCACCTCGAGTGCGTCGGGCAGCGTCGATGCGCGCAGCACCCGGTCCGGGCCGAACACCTCCTCGGCACGCAGCGCCAGGGACTCGACGTCCAACGCGCGTGGCGAGCCATTGTCGGTGACCACCACCATGTTGAAAACGGGTTCTAGTGCGAGCAGCATTCCGTCGACGTCCTTGCCCTCGAGTACGCCGAGCACGCCGACCAGAAAACGGAATTCGAACTCTTCTGTCAGTGCTGTCGCCAGGGCCTGCGCCCCGGCCGGGTTATGCGCCGCGTCGATGAACACCGCCGGCGAGTTGCGCATCCGCTCGAGACGGCCCGGGCTGACCGCTGCAGCGAAACCGGCACGCACCGCGTCGACGTCGAGTTGGCGGTCCGGACCGGCGCCGAAGAACGCCTCCACGGCCGCCAGTGCCATCGCCGCGTTGTCGGCCTGGTGTTCGCCGTGCAACGGCAGGAAGACGTCGGTGTACACCCCGCCGAGGCCCTGCAGGTCGAGCAGTTGGCCGCCGACCGCGACCCGACGGCTCAGCACGGCGAATTCGCAGTCCTGCCGCGCCACGGCGGCATCGCTGCGCATCGCCTGCGCCAGCAGCACCTCCATCGCTTCGGGTGCCTGACGGCCGATGATCGCGACGGTGTCGACGGGTACGAGATCCCCACGCGGTGCGGAGATCACACCGGCCTTCTCGGCGGCGATCTCGGCGATGGTCTCGCCCAGGTACTCGGTGTGGTCCAGACCTATCGGCGTGATGACCACGACCGGCGCGCCGATGACGTTGGTGGCGTCCCAGCGTCCGCCCATACCGACCTCGACTATCGCAATGTCAACCGGTGCGTCGGCGAACGCGGCGAAAGCCATCGCGGTGACGACCTCGAACTTGCTCATCGCCGGGCCGACCTCCCCGAGCTCCCCGGACTGCGACTGGGTATCCACCAGATGAACGAACGGCTCGATTTCACAATAGGTTTCGACATAGCGCGCCGGGCTGATCGGTTGACCGTCGATGGCGATGCGCTCAATCGCCGACTGCAGGTGTGGGCTGGTGGTACGTCCGGTCCGGCGGTCCAACGCGGTCAACAGGGCGTCGATTATTCGAGCCACTGAGGTCTTGCCATTGGTGCCGGCGACGTGGATACACGGATAGCTGCGCTGCGGCGCGCCGAGCAGGTCCATCAACGCACCGATGCGGGCGGTGCTCGGTTCGAGTCGGGTTTCCCCCCAGCGTTGATCGAGGAGATGTTCGACCTGGAGGAGTGCTGCGATATCGGCGGGCGTCGGAGTCTGGGTGCTCATGCGAGCGAAGCCAGGCGTGCGCCGATCCGGGCGGTTTCCTCGCGGGCGATCTGCTGGCGGCTGCGAATCTTGTCGACGACGTCGCCCGGGGCCTTGGCCAGGAACGCCTGATTATCGAGTTTGGCTGTAGTCGCGGCAAGTTCCTTCTGCGCGGCGGCGAGATCCTTCTCCAGTCGGCGACGTTCGGCATCAAAGTCGACGCTGCCCGAGGTGTCCAGTGCGACATCAACGGTTCCAGTGGACAGTCGAACCTCGACGCTGGCAGTCGGAGTGAACTCAGCCGCTGGATCGGTCAACCAGGACAGCGCAGTCACCGCGCCGACCTGACCGGTTAGTCCGGCCGCGTCGACGCCGCCGAGTCGGGCTGGCACCTTCTGCCGATCCGCGAGCCCCTGATCGCTGCGGAACCTGCGTACCTCGGTGACGAGCTTCTGCACATCGCTGATCCGTTGGGCGGCAATGGGATCTGACTGAACGCCCAACGGCGCCGGCCACGGCGCAATCACCAGCGATTCCGCACCGGTCAACTGTTTCCACAGCACCTCCGTGACGAAGGGCATCACCGGGTGTAGCAGCTTGAGCAGCACATCCAGCACCGCAGCCAGAACCGCGGTGGTACCTCCTAGCCCATCTGCCAGTTGCACTTTGGCGAGTTCGAGGTACCAATCGCAGAACTCGTCCCAGGCGAAGTGGTACAGCGACTCACACGCCCGGCCGAACTCGTAATCGTCAAGCGCTGAATCCACCTCTGCGCGAACCTCTTCGGCCCGGCCCAGGATCCAGCGATCGGCGTCGGTCAATTCAGCCACATCCGGCAACGGTGCCGGGGCAGCCCCGTTCATCAACGCAAACCGCGTTGCGTTGAACAGCTTGGTGGCGAAGTTGCGCGATGCGCGGGCGTGGTCTTCGCCGATGGACAGGTCACCGCCCGGACTGGCGCCACGGGCCAGGGTGAAGCGCAGCGCGTCCGCGCCGAACAACTCCACCCAGTCCAATGGGTCGATCCCGTTGCCCCGGGACTTGCTCATCTTGCGGCCGTGTTCGTCACGGATAAGACCATGCAGAAAGACGTTCGAGAACGGCATCTGCGGACCGCGCCGGCCGCCGTTGGTGATGGCGTCGTCGTGCGCG
>SYAA01000199.1 GCA_005789055.1 Actinomycetota bacterium | reverse complement strand
ACGTGGTCGGTCGCGATCTCCTCGGCGACGTATCTTTCCAGTGGCGTCACCTGAAGAAGTATGCGCGGCGACCGGGGCGCGTGGGCCGCACGTGCTAAAACCGGACAGTGGCAGCAGGCAAACCATCGAAGGTGCGGCGTCGACTCCTCGCCGCCGTGCTCGCGGTTCTGGTCGTCGCCGCCGTCGCGGGCGCACTGTACTGGCAGGAACGGTCGGTGCGCGAACGCACCTCCGGGCCGTCGCCGACCTGGCGCGCCGAACCGACGTCCACCTCGGCACCTCCGTCATCCGCGCCCCCGTCGCCGGCGCCCGGCGACCCCGCCCGCTTCGACACCGCCCGCGAGCAACTCAAGAGGCTCGAGGTCCGTGGCTGGGACCGCACCTCGGACTTCAAGCGCTCTCAGTTCGGTAAAGCCTGGAGCGATGACGTCAACGTCGAGTTCGGACATAACGGCTGCAACACCCGCGACGACATCCTGCGTCGTGACCTGAAGAACCTCGTCGTGCGCCCGCGCACCTGCTACGCGCAAAGCGGCACACTCATCGACCCCTACAGCGGGGTGAGCATTGACTTCACCCGCGGCCCGGATACGTCTAATGCCGTCGAGATCGACCACGTCGTCGCGTTGGCCGACGCCTGGTACAAGGGGGCGCGCTCCTGGGATCCGCAACGCCGCCTGGACTTCGCCAACGACCCGCGGAATCTGCTCGCGGTGAGTCCGAAAGCCAACTTCGACAAAGCATTCCGCGATGCCGCGTCGTGGATTCCCCCCAACGAGGCGTTCCGGTGCGACTTCGTCGCCCGTCAGATCGAGGTCAAAACCGCCTACGGGCTGTGGCTGGCGGCCAAAGAGAAGAAAGCCATGGAGGCGGTACTGGCGCGCTGCTAAGCCCTTGGGTCGCGGCTGGACGCGATAGCGTCGGGGAATGGACGCGAGACGAGTTGCCGTGGTCACCGGTGCCAGTCGCGGCGCCGGCCGAGGTATTGCCCATGCGCTGGGCGCCGCGGGCTGGCGGGTCTACCTGACCGGCCGCACCGACGGCCTCGCCGCGGCCGCCCGTGAGGTCACCATCGCCGGCGGCGAGGGCATCGCGGTGCAGACCGATCACGCCGATGACGCATCGGTGGCAGCGCTGTTCGCCCGGGTCTCCGATGACGCCGGGCACCTGGACCTGCTGGTGAACAACGCCGCTGCCATTAGCGACGCACTGACCAGCCCCGCGCCGTTCTGGGAGAAGCCGCTGGATCTGGCCGATGTCCTCGATGTCGGTCTGCGGTCGGCGTATGTGGCTTCCTGGTATGCAGCACCACTGCTGTTGCGTGCCGAACGCGGGCTGATCGCATTCACCTCCTCACCGGGATCGGTCTGCTACATGCACGGTCCGGCCTACGGTGCGCAGAAGGCCGGCGTGGACAAAATGGCGGCGGATATGGCGGTCGACTTCGCCGACACTGGCGTCTCGACGGTGTCGATCTGGATGGGGATTCTGCTCACTGAACGACTGCGGCGATCATTCGGCGACAATGTGCAGGCGCTGGCCGGCTTCGCCGAACACGCCGAAACTCCGGAGTTCACCGGACGGCTCATCGATGCGCTCTACTGCGATCCTGACTTGGCGACGCTGACCGGCCACACCGTGATCGCCGCAGAACGTGCCGCCCACTACGGCCTCACCGACGAGGCCGGACGACGCCCGCCCTCGCACCGAGAAGCCCTCGGGTCACCACGCGAGCCAAGCGCCGTCGTCGTGCGCTAGCTGTACTGACCACAGACGTTGGTGACGGCGTGGCGTGGTGACATGGTGGTTGATCACTGATCCCAACCCCTGCTAAGTTGCCCGCCATGAGCGAAATGCAAAAGGGTCTCGGTCGGCTTTTGGGTACCGCGGCAGGCCTCGCCTGTCTCGCCATAGCGGCAGCAGCACCGGCGTCTGCTGACACTCTCAACACCACGACGTGTTCCCAGCAACAGGTGATGGCATCGCTGCAGCAGAGCGCCCCCTTGATCTGGGGCAAGATCAGCAGCGATCCACAAACGGAGCAACAGTTGCGGGTAGCGCTTGATGTGATCCTGGCCGCTCCTCCGGGCCAGCGGGATCAGTTAGCGAACACGCTGGAGGCGGCCCTCGGCAAAGATCAGCTGACGGACATCAGCGATGACGTCCTTAACGCCTCTGGTGGTCCGATCGGCAGAGCGGTCAACGGCTGCAAGAACTTCTGAACCAGTGCCCAAACTCTGACCGCTCTAGTCCTGTTTGCGGATTAGCTTCTGCAGAGCGGCGCGGTCGGGCGCCAACAGCTCGGCGATCCGTTCCTGGTTCACGTCGGCGACGATGATCTCGCCGACATCCTCCTTGACGGCGCTGAAGATGCCGTGCGCCTTCATCTTCTCGGTCTGGTACCGGTTGTCCTCCGTCGGCGCGACGTAGTACACGGCGTCGGCTTTGAAGCGATTCACCAACCACAGATGGACCACCGTCATCAGGCGCTTCTGGCGCATCTTGGCGGCGTAGGTGTTCTGATCGCGCACCGTGAGGATACTGCGGCCGTGGCGATCCTTGATCGGGTCGAACACCACGTCTGCCAACTTCTCGCCGTCGGAGTCCCCAAAGATGGCCAACTCCAGCACATCCGAGCCGGCTCGCCGGGGCCGCAGTTGGACCCGCAGGCGTTCGCCGAGCTTGTAGTGCTCACTCCAGAGCGCCAGCCAGTCCTCAAGCAGTTTTTTGGGCACCTCGGTCTGTACCAGGTGCTGAACCTGGGTCGAACCTTTGCCCATCGACTTGGTGGTTGCGGTGCGCCCGGACGAGGCCGCCAGGGCCGCGTCGCTGCGTGGACCACCAACCAGCGTCTGCGGCGTGCGGTAGGGCGATTCGACCAAACGCATCTTGCGCTGCAACCTGGCCAGGGCCAGCATGCCGTCCTGACGCAGTGCGGTGGCGAACTCTTCGGCGGCCACACCGTCGATCTGATGTCCGCCGTAGGTCATGAAGTTGAAAACGAAGCCCATCTTGCCGAGTTCCTCGGGGAAGGCCCGCATCTCGTCGTCGGTCATCCCGGTGGTGTCCCAGTTGAACGACGGCGACAAGTTGTAGGCCATCATCGCGTCCGGGTACACCGCGTGAATCGCCTCGGCGAACTCGCGGGCCTCGGCCAGATCGGCAGTCTTGGTCTCCATCCACAGCAGGTCCGCGAACGGCGCCGCGGCAAGGGATTTCGCGATCGCGTACGGAATGCCACCGCGAACCTGGTAGTAGCCCTCCGGGGTCCGGGCTCGCTCGCAGTCCCACGCCGCGTCCACCCCGATCTCGGCGGCCTTGCGCTGCGCGGCGTACAGCGACGCGGTCCTGGCGAAGTCCGCCCACTCGGCCGGCTTCATCGACAGGGCCTCGCCCTCGCTCTCCTTGAACTTGAGCAGTTCACCCACGGCGTTGCCGTAGGTCTCCAGTCCGGCATCGTTCTGCCAGGCGTCGACGAACTGCGACTCGACCCGGTCGAACAACACGTCCAACGAACCTTGACGATTTTCGGTCCAGGTGGCTGCCGCTTCGTCAATCAGTGGTGTGATACCCCGGCTCTTGAGCCAAGTGTCGGCCGCCGCGTACTCGCCCTCGGGAAGCGCGTAGAGCAGGTGCCCATTGAGTTCACTGACACCCTGGGTGTTGAAGCGCCGCAGCATCGCCAGGAAGCACGCCTTGTACGGCGGGATATCGAGGTTGGTGACGCCGAGCAGAAACGGCTGATCGCGCTCGTCGGAACGGCCGTCGATCAGGTTGGCCGCCTCGGCGTCGGTGCGGGCCACGATGATTCCGGGCACGCCCATGATGTCGAGTTGGAACCGCGCGGTATTGAGACGCTTGATCTGCTCGTCCGACGGCACCAGCACCTTGCCGCCCTGATGGCCGCACTTCTTAGTGCCGGGCCGCTGGTCCTCGATGTGATAGCCGGTCACGCCGGCTTCGACGAATCGGCGGATCAGGTTTCGCACGTGCGGATCGCCGCCGTGGCCGGTGTCCGCGTCGGCGATGATGAACGGGCGGTAGTCCACGGCGGGCGTGGCGGCGCGCTGCTCGTCAGTCATCTGCAACCGCAGGTACTGCTGGTTGCGATCCGCGGTCAGCAACGCGCGGACCAGGCCGGCGGCCTCGTCGGGCACCTGGCTCAACGGGTAGCTCGCCAGGTCGGGCCCGGGATCCTCGGTCACTGAACCTTTGGCCGAGGTCGCCCAGCCGCCGAGGTAGATCCCCTCGATGCCGCAGCGCTTCATCGCCACTGCCTGACCGGGTGTGTACGGCCCGAACGTGGTGATCGACCGATGCTGTCCGAACAACTCACGCAGGCGGGCGTGGAATGCCGCTGACGTTTCGCGCGCCACGGTGTAGTCCACCGCAATGGTGCCGCGCTGCTCGACGACCTGGCGGGCGGTATAGAGCCGGGTGATACCGGCGAACCGGGGGCTGTCGAAGTACCGCTGGGTAGCGGCGACGTCGTCCTCGAAATCGGTGCCGATGGCTGCGTCCGCCTCGATGATGGTCATGGCTGCTCCTATCGAGCCTGGTTGAGCTGGTTCCTGCGGGTTGTATTTCGCCCCCGCGCACACTGATTATCCCGAGTGGTCGCACCGGGCCTGGCAGCGGGTACGTTTTCAGTGAAGTGAACTTCTACGACCGACAGCCCCACAAGCTCGCCGGCCTGGTGTTGCTTGTTGTCATCGGCACGGTCGCGAGCCTGCTGTTCCTGCAATCCCGAGGCGCGTTCTCCGACACGATCCGTCTGATCGTGATGTCGGGGCGCTCCGGACTGGTGCTCGATCCCGGCGCCAAAGCCACCTTCAATGGCGTACTGGTCGGCAGAGTGACGACTATCGACGCGGTGCAGGGCGACGGCCAGTCGGTGGCGCGCCTGGAGGTGCATGTCGATGCCCGCTACCTACCTGTCATGCCGGCGAACGTCGGCGCGGATGTGGTGGCCTCCACGATTTTCGGCAACAAGACGTTGGCTTTCACCGCCCCGCGGAGTCCTGCGACTGAGCGCATTTCCGACGGTGACGTGATCACTGCCACCACGGTCACCACGGAGTTTCAAACCCTCTTTGAAACCGTCTCCGGCATCGCCGAGAAGATCGATCCGGTGCAACTCAACCTCACCTTGTCGGCGACCGCCGAGGCACTGACCGGGTTGGGGACATCCTTCGGGCGCTCGCTCACCGACGCCAACGCGATCCTCGCCGAACTCAACCCACGCCTGCCTCAACTGCGCAAGGGCGTGCGCAACCTGACCGAACTGGCCGATATCCTCTCTCGCTCGGCTCCGGAGTTGATTGGCGGCCTCGACAACGCGACGACCACGGCGCGCACACTCGGCGACCAACAGGGTGATCTCGATGCCGCACTGTTGGCGACGATGGGTTTCGCCGGTACGGCGACGGATACCGTCGCGCGCGGTGCACCGTCGTTGATCCGGGCCACCAGCGACCTGCTTGCCACCTCACGACTGCTCAACACCTACAGCCCTGAGATCTTCTGCACGATCCGTAACGCTGCAGAACTCGTACCGCTTGCCCTGTCGTCATTCGGGGGGAACGGTTACTCGCTGGCCACCAACACACTGGTGTTGGGTGCCCCGAATCCGTACGTGTATCCGGAGAACCTGCCGAGGGTTAACGCGCGCGGCGGTCCAGGGGGGGCGCCCGGCTGCTGGCAGCCGATCACCCGTGATTTCTGGCCGGCGCCGTATCTGGTCGCCGACACCGGTGCTTCGCTGGCGCCGTACAACCACTTTGAACTGGGTCAGCCGTTCCTCAGCGAGTACGTCTGGGGCCGTCAGGTCGGCGAGAACACCATTAATCCGTGACCTCATCAGTCACCGGTTCGGCCGCCGGGTCGGCGAGGGGTTCGGCGACCGGTTCGGCCGCCGGGTCGACGAGGGGTTCGGCCGCGGGGTCGGCCACCGGTTCGACGATGGGTTCGACGATCGGTTCAGCCGCGGGGTCGGCGAGGGGATCGGCGACCGGTTCGACGATGGGCTCGGGCGCCGGATCGAGCAGGGGCACGGCTACCGGGTCGGCGATGGCTTCGGCCGCGGGGTCGACGATGGCTTCGGGCGCCGGCTCGGCGATGGCCTCGGGCGCCGGCTCGACGACGGGTTCAGCCATCGGTTCCACGACAGGTCCGGGGCTGTGCATCTCCTCGGCCTGCACCGGCAGGTACATGTGCCGGGTGAACTGCGGCTGGTAGGCACCGCCGCCGCCGACCCGCACGCCGGTTCCGCTCTCGCCACTGGACACCGGCGTGCCGTCGGGCAGCGTCACCGCGGCGTGGCCGCCATTCCAGCCGATCACGACCGAACCGGGCGCCGAGCCGTAGTGGAATCCGCGGGCCAGGAGAGCGGACTCCATATTCCCGGTGTTGAACCGACTACCGAAGGCAGGTCGCCCCGAGGCCACGTTGGCGACCCACGAGGCCAATCCCGAGCAGTCCGTTCCGGCCGGGGTATCGCCGCCGGGAATGTAGGGCGTACCGGATACTTGAGTGATTAGCGACAGCAATGCCGCGAGAGCAAACATTGGATCAACGCTAACAGAATGAATTTCGCGCCCCCAACATCAAACTTCTCAATTCGCTGTGGTGTCGGTCACTTTTCATCCAAGAGTGTGCCATGGCACACTCCGTAATTCGCCGCCGAAATCACGGAAATCAGAGGGTGAAACCGCATCTCAAAGCCAGTACGCGGCTGTAAATTCTGAGTATGCGGAGTTATGTTCTGGTGAATCTATTTGAGCATGTGAATTGTTAGCGATTCTCAATCATTTCCGAATCGCGCGGACTGTCCGACGCGGGAGGAGGTTGCGTATTCGCTGCCCGAATAAACGTGAATCGGGCCTGAATTCGACAATGCAGTGATTCGAATACGCCAATATCGACCGTGGGTGGCATCATCGTCGACTATGCGAGTCCTGGTGCAACGCGTCACCTCGGCCTCGGTGTCAGTCAACGGAGAACTGGTGGGCGCGATCCGGCCCGAGGGTCAGGGACTGCTCGCACTCGTCGGCGTGACCCATACCGACGACGCTGCCACTGCGACGCGGATGGCCGCGAAGCTGTCGGCTCTACGGATCCTCGACGATGAGCAGTCTGCTGCCGATACCGGAGCGCCCGTACTGGTCGTGAGTCAGTTCACCCTCTACGGCAACACCACCAAGGGGCGCCGGCCGACCTGGAACGCCGCGGCGGCAGGGGGGCACGCCGAACCCCTGGTGAACCTCTTTGCCGAGACGCTGCGCGAACTGGGATCGGAGGTCCAGACTGGAGTCTTCGGCGCTCACATGCAGGTCGAGTCCGTCAACGACGGGCCGGTTACCGTGATGCTGGAGTTGTGACCCGCCCATAGTTGCGCCGATTCGTTACCCGCCCGCGCCCAACCAACAACGTTGGGACGGCAGACTGAACACCTGATGGAAACCCAGCTGATGGAAAAGAAGATCCTGCTCGCACCCGGAGCCTTCGTCACCTACGAAGACTTCGGTAGGCGATTCTTCGAGCAGGCTGTGACTGAGGAACGAGTGGCGGCAGCATTCGCCGAGATCGCCGGCGATGAGTTCGTCGTGGGTCCGATGGCCCAGGGGCCGGGCGGGCTGGCGCGGGTAACCGCGAAGGTGAAGATTCAGCAGCCGCTGGTGCGGCGCACTCTCGGCGACACCATCACCTTCGCGATCCGCATTCCGCTCATCATCGAACTCGTCATCGACCTGTGGCTGGACAAGCAGCGGTTCGTCATCGACGGTGATGTCGCGCTACGAGCCACCGCGCGTGCGGCCGAACCGCTGATGATCGTCATCGACGTCGCCAAGCCCCGGCCGTCCGATATCGCCGTGCACGTGACATCGAAATCGCTGCGGGGGGAGATCCTTCGGATCCTGGCCGGCGTCGACGGCGAGATCAAACGATTCGTTGCGGCCTACGTGACCGAGGAGATCGACAGTCCGGCATCGCAGGAGGCCAAGCTCATCGACGTGTCCGAGCAATTGCGTTCCGCCTGGGACACTGCCCCAGGCGCCTAGAGATCCAATTCCAGACGCGCGCCACCGGTGGCCCGCGAGAACGTTCCGATCACCCGACCGGGGTCGGGATCACGGTGACGATGCCCGGGGCACCCGGCGTGGGACGCCCACCTGCGGTCGTTGCGCCCGGAGTGTTGGCCGCCGAGACCGCCGTGGGCAACTCCGGTTGGGCGTCGGCGGTGCAGTCGAGCATCAGCAACATCTTTCCGCCGCCGGTCACCTTCTGGCTTTTCACGATGCACTGCGCCTGGGGAAAGGCACTACCTACCGACCCGCCGAACGAGACCGGTACACCCTGGGCACGCAGGATTGCGACTGCCTTGGCGTAGATCTCACCCACCACGTTGAAGGTGGAGTTGGCGGAGGGGTCGGCACTGCCGGCGCCGGT
>SYAA01000198.1 GCA_005789055.1 Actinomycetota bacterium | reverse complement strand
GTTGAGCACCAGCGCAGGCAGTGCCAAACCCACCCAGGCCAGCACGATCGGCAACCGGCCGAAGTGGCCCCTATCGGCGTACAGCGCCTCCGCGCCGGTGACCGCCAGCACGACGGCAGCCAATGCGAAGAAGGCGATGTGGAAGTGGCCGGCCATGAACTCAATCGCGTACGTCGGGGACAGCGCGCGCAGAATCCGCGGATGCTCGGCGATTCCGCGCACTCCGCAGATTCCGATCACGACGAACCACAGAATCATCACCGGGCCGAAGAACCGGCCGACGACAGCGGTGCCGTGCCGCTGAACGGCGAACAGACCGATGATGATGGCCACGGTGATCGGGATCACGAAGTCGTGCAGTTGTGGGTCGACGACGTTGAGTCCCTCGACCGCGGACAGCACCGAGATGGCCGGGGTGATCATGCTGTCGCCGAAAAACAATGCAGCGCCAAGGATTCCAAGTGTGACCAACGTACCGGCCAGGCGGCCGCCGGACTTGTCGCCGAGTCGGCGAACCAACGTGATTAGGGCCATCACGCCGCCCTCACCGTCATTGTCGGCCCGCATGATCAGCGTGACGTAAGTCAGCGTGACGATGACCATCACCGACCAAAAGATCAGCGACACCACGCCATAGACGTTGTTGGTGTTGATCGGCACCGGGTGTGGACCATCGGGGTTGAACACCGTTTGCAGGGTGTAGATCGGGCTGGTGCCGATATCGACGAACACCACACCGAGAGCACCGACCACCAGGCCCGCGCGCAGTCCCCCGCGGAGTGGCTGAACAGGCGGATGTGGGGCCGCCGCCGTATCTGTGCTCACAGGGCCTTCCGGTGGCGAGGTTCGCTGGACCGACAGAATGCTATCGCCCATTCCGCCGTCCACTCGGACCGCCAGCGCCTAGATTCTCCTCAAAGGACACGAAGGAGGTCTGATGCGGACGCTGCGCACACTGCGGGCGGCACTGCTCGGCGCGATGCTGGCACCGGCGGCGGTGGCACTGGCCCCGACAGCCAGCGCCGCGATGACGATCGGCCACTACAACCTCAACATCGAGGGCCGCTACGACTTCCACACCTGGATCTTCACGATCGCCTCCTGCAATCCCCCCGACGGTGTGGACCAGTGCGCGGTGGTCTCGGCGATCCCGATGCCGATCGCGAAGGCCTACCAGTGGTACGGCCAGGCGCAGCGGGTCGGCAGCAACTACACCATGACCGTCGATGTTCCGGACGGTCTGCGTTGCGGCGACGTCTACTACGGCCCGATCATCGCGACCCGTGATGTCTACACCTGGGATGCGGTGACCCTGGCCGGTACCCTGCAGTCCTCGTTCGCCGTGGGCTGCAACAACGCCCCGGGTGGAACCTTCACCTACCCGTTCAATCTGACGCGGCTGTAGGTCGGCCCATTCCGGCTTGGATCACCGGGATGGCGCTCACCGATGATTAAGCATCGGCCCGAATCGGTCGACCAAGGATGTGGTTCGCCACGCGATCAAGCCGACGAATAGTGCCAGCAGGCCCATCGTGGCACCGCCCTGCACCAGGTTGCGCCCGGACCGGGGTGCGTACAGGTAGGCGGCCGCGATCAGTCCGCCGGTGACGAGCCCACCGACGTGGCCCTGCCAGCTGATGCCTGGAATGGTGAAGGTGATGGCCATGTTGATCGCGATCAACATGACGACGCCGCGCACGTCCAGGTTTAGCCGCTTCGCCAGCACGAAGGTGGCACCGAACAGACCGAAGACGGCACCCGAGGCACCCCCGGTGGCAGAGTTGAGCGGCGAGAACAGATAGACGACCACCGAACCGCCGAGGGCGCTGAGCGCATACAGGGCGGCAAATCGAAGTCGGCCCAGATGCCGCTCGAGGGGCGGTCCCACCACGTACAGGGCGCCCATGTTGAACAGAAGGTGCAGCAACCCGTAGTGGATGAACGCCGACGTCCCCAACCGGTACAACTCACCGCCGGCGACGGCGGGGGCCCACAGCGCCAGCTTGCCCTGCAGCCCGGGTGTGACGGCCTGCAGCACGAACACCGCCACGTTGACGGCGATCAGCGCGTAGGTGAGCACCGGTGCCCCGGCTCGGAGGACCCCGCCGGATACCGTCACCGCTGCCGGCGCATTCTGGGCGGCGGCCTGCACGCAGTCCACGCACTGGTGACCGACCGCCGCGCTGCGCATACATTCCGGGCAGGTCGGCCGCCCGCAGCGGTTGCAGCTGACCAGGGTCTGCCGCTCGGGATGGCGATAGCAGCCGGGCGTCCCGGTCGGAGTCTGGCGAGGGTGCGGAAAGCTCATGGTGTGGCGAGAGTACCGAATCGCGCGTCAGCGCACGCCGCGCAGTAACTTCCCCGGCCGCGCACCGGTGTCGGCGCCGAAGCGTCGGGTCACCACGCCGCTGACCACGGTTGCGTCGTAACCCGTTGCGCCCTGGATGAGTCGGCGGCCACCGGCCGGCAAATCGTAGGCCATCTTCGGGACGCCCAGGCCCAGCGCGTCGAAGTCGATCACGTTCACGTCGGCCTTTTTGCCGACCGCCAGCACGCCGCGGTCGGTGAGCCCGAACAGCGTCGCGGTGTCGAGGGTCTGCTTGCGCACCAGATACTCCAGGGCGAACTTCGGGCCGCGGTGGCGGTCCCGCGCCCAGTGGCTAAGCAGGAATGTCGGCAGCGAGGCGTCGCAGATCAGCCCGCAGTGCGCGCCACCGTCGGACAGTCCCGAAATGGCGGCCGGGTGCGACAGCATCTCGTGGATGGCGTCGTGGTTGCCCTCGACGTAGTTGAAGAACGGCAGCATCAGCATGGCGGTGCCGCCCGACTCCAGCATCAGGTCGTACATGGTGGCCAACGGGTCTGCGCCGCGGGCGGCCGCGATCCCGGCGACGGTGCGGTCCGGTGTGGGCTCGTAATCCGGCGGGTCACCGATCGCGTACATGGTGGCGGCACTGTGCTGAATGAACGCGAATAAAGAGTCGAACAGCGGTTTGGGCTGGGCCGGCAGATCGGTCTCGGCCAAGATAGCAGCGCGCACCGCCGGATCGGCGAGCCGCTCGCGAAGGTCGGCCGGGGCGAGTTCAGCCTTGAGCTTGCGGAACGTCGGGCGGTGGGTGAACGCGTGATAGCCCTCAAAGCCGAACAGCATGCCGAACGGCCGGGCGGCGAACTGCGGGTGCACGCGGATCCCATCGTCGAATGCCCTGCCGGCGATATCGAGTTGCTTACGCCAGAGGTCGGGCGCCGATTGGGTCTGCACCATCGCGAACGAGACCGGCCGGTCGATCTCGGCGGCAAGGCGGACCATCCAGTCGAGTTCGCGCATCGGGGCGTCAACGTTCTCGCCCGCCGTGCCGTCCGGCGCCACCTCGAAGACCGCCTGGCCGCCGGCAGCCATCGCTCGCCCGAGTGCGAACAGCTCGTCCTCGGCGGCATAGGTGCCCGGGACGGGTTCGCCGTCGATGGCCCGGTGTGCCTCGGTGCGCGAGGTCGAGAAGCCCAGTGCGCCGGCCTCGATCGCCTCCTGGACGATGCGCGCCATTCCGGCGATATCGTCAGCGGTGGCTGCCTCGTTGCGCGCCCCCCGTTCACCCATGACGTAGCCGCGGACCGGGCCGTGCGCCACCTGAGTTCCGTAATCGACTGCCAGCCTTTGCTTTTCAACTGCATCAAGGTATTCGGGGAAGCTCTCCCACTCCCAGGTAATGCCCTCGGCCAGTGCCGAGCCGGGGATGTCCTCGACGCCTTCCATCAGCTCGATGAGCCATTGCTCACGCCCCGGCGCTACCGGTGCGAAACCGACTCCGCAGTTTCCGCTGACCACCGTGGTCACCCCGTGCATGCTCGAGGGCTCAAGCAAGCCGTCCCAGCTGACCTGACCGTCATAGTGGGTGTGGATATCGACGAACCCCGGCGTGACGATCCGGCCGGTGGCGTCAAGGTTCTGCGCCGTCTCCCCGTCGAGACCGGAGTCGTCGCCGGATCGCCGACGTACGTCGACGATCACCCCGTCCTTGATTCCCAGATCGGCCCGGAACGGTTTCCCGCCGGTGCCGTCCACAACCATGCCCCCGGTGATCGTCAAGTCATACATGCTGCCTCCTAGACGGTGCGCCGACCCCTCACGTTAGCCTCGGCCCTATACCGATGGGAAGGACTTCCATGACCGCACCGGGTCGGCGGTTCAACGACGCGGTCACGCGTTTCTGGAGCGTGGCCGCTCCGGTCTACGATCTGCCCGCCCTGCAGCGACTCATCTATCGGC
>SYAA01000023.1 GCA_005789055.1 Actinomycetota bacterium | reverse complement strand
GGTGTTGACTCGCATGTCATCGACCGCCTGACGGTTCGCGGCGGCCGGTGCGACCAGGAAGGCGTACTTCCGCTGCTTCGTCGCGACGGCGAGGATCGCGTCCCGTTCCCCCATCTTGGTCAGGGAAAGGGTCTTGCGGGCCCACTCCCCGGGCGGGACGTCGAATGCGTCAACGTAGACAACCCATAGCCGGACGTCGCGTGCCGCCTGCAGACTCATGACGGCGGATTTCACCTCTGCGATTTGCTCGCTGCTCAACGTCCCGGAGGAATCGGTGACGGACTGGCCCAGCGTCATCGGCGCCGTGGAGGCTTGAGAAGCCGCTGGCGCCGGGGACTGCGGGGCCTGCGACGGCGCGGGCGCCGAAGATGCCGACTGAACCGTCTCCCGGCTTGTGCTCGCCGAGTCGTCGGACGGCAGGAGGGCCTTCACGCCGAACCCGATCCCGCCCACCACGGCCAGCCCCGCGAGAATTACGGCGATCCGCTTCGGCCAGATGTACTTGATCGGCACCCGCGCTCCCGTGGGCTGACCATCAAGAGTGCCGAAGGAATTGGCCTCGGGGTAGGGCGGGATGCTCATCGGCGTTGGCTCCGATCGTGGTGGAAGTGGCTTCGAATGAGCCTAGCGACGAAGCTATCCGACTTGTCGTGGCAGCGGAGAGCGGGACCGAGCATCAGACGCCCCCTAGCCACCTTTTCATCAGTCGCTAGTATCCGGACCCATGGCCACTCCGCAACGCGTCCACATCACGCACGAGTTCACATCCGACGCCCAGACCGTGTTCGACAAGCTCGCCGAGCACGAGAACCTCGGGCCGGTCTTCGGTGCCAAAATCACCCGCGTCAGCGACGGCACTACCTCGCGCAATGGCGTCGGCTCGGTGCGCCGCCTCAAGCTTGGTCCCCTTCCGGCGTTCGAGGAGACCACCACAACCGCCGAGCCGAACACGCTTATCGAGTACAAGATCACCAAAGGCAGTCCACTCAAGGGTCACTGGGGTCGCCAGGAGCTGACACCGACGCCCAATGGCGGCACGAGACTGGACTACACGATCGGCTTCGATTCGGCGATACCCGGGCTCGCCGCACTGGTCGGCAAGGTGCTCGCCTCCGCGATCAGCAAAGGACTTCCGAAGCTCACCGACTAACGGTGCGGACTAAATTAGACTAGATAGACTAGTCCGATAAGTTCGATTGAGGTATTGTGATCCGATGAAGACCATCTCGAGCACGGAGGCCAAAGCTCAGCTCAATGCCATCTTGGCTGAGGTGGAGCGCACCGGCTCGCCGGTGACGATTACCACCCACGGCCGGCCCGTCGCCGTCCTCACACCGGTGCAGCCACGGCCTCGAATCTTTGGGCAACTTCCGAAACTGGTGATCGGCGATGACTTCGACGAGCCGCTTCCTGAAGCGGAATTTGCGGCGTGGGAAGGAATCTCTCGTGAGAACCGGCCCAGCGTTTGAGCCGCCCTCCACGGCGATCCTTCTCGACACACACACGCTCCTGTGGCTAGTGAGTACGCCCGATCAGCTATCGGAGACCGCGCGCGAGGCGATCTCAGACTCGGCACGTGAAGTAGCGGTCTCGGCGGTCTCGGCCTGGGAGATAGCGATCAAGACCCGCCTTGGTCGGCTCGATGGCGAACCGCTCCTCTCGGCGTGGTCAGACATCATGACGGCGATGGCGGTCACCGAACTATCAATCGAGCCGACCGACGCGATCATGGCGGGCCGGTTGCGGTGGAATCATCGCGACCCGTTCGACCGGATGATCGTGGCCCAAGCCGCCCGCCGCGGCCTGACCATCGCCACTCGTGACGTGGACATTCTCAATGCCGCGTTGACGCCGACCTTGAAGGTTTGATGGCGGGTCTAGCGTGGGTGGAATGGATTACCTCAGTGACGGCGAATGGCAGGAGCCGGATGGCGGCACCGACGGCCCGCTACGTCGTAATGAGGTCGCTCAGACGAGCCGGGATGCCGAGGTTAGCGAGTACGCCAGCGACGGTCCCGCCGTCTTGGGGCCGGGGTTGCCGCCCGAGGATGGTTCCTGCGGTCAATTCGCTGTGCAATTTCATGTCACCACCACAACGGTGGTTGGGCTCAAACGGATCGCCGATGCGCGCGGGGTGAGTGTGCCGGAATTGTGCCGACAGGTCGTTGGTGTTTTCGTTGCACAGCAGGAAGGTGAGTTGGGCGCGCTGCTCGCCGCTGAGGCCGAGGTCGCCGACTACCGGCCGAGCCTGGGCCAGTCGTAGGCGCGCACCTGCCGGGACGCGATCTTCGGCGGGTACCGGCAATTTCATGATCCACAGATCCAGCGGGCGGATGCCTTTCCATGGGTTGCGATCGGGGCTCCGTGGAACGATGCCAGCGGGTACATCCTCACCCCCGCACTGCGCGCGGCGCTAGACCTGGAAACCTATGTACAGGATCGCTACGTCGACGCTGTCGCCGAGGTGGAACGCCTTGCCGCCGAGGATGACTTCACCCACCGGATGAGTGTGATCAGCTATCTGCACCTGACCCGGCACGTGCGAATCCTGCTGGACCGCAAGGACCGGCTGAGCATGGCCTCCGGCCTTGAGGTGCGGGTGCCGCTCTGCGATCACCGCCTGGTCGAGTACGTCTACAACACGCCCTGGTCGATGAAGAGTTACGACGGCAGGGAGAAGAGCCTGCTGCGGGGTGCGGTAGCCGATGTCCTGCCCGAATCGGTGGTGCAGCGGGTCAAGAGCCCCTACCCAAGCACCTCAGATCCGAAGTACAGCGCCGCGATTCTCGATCAAGCCCGCGAGTTGCTCGTCATCGGCAGCAACACGTTGTTCAGCGTGGTCGACCGGAACGTGCTCGAGGAGCTGACCCGACTCGATAAGGAATCGCTGCCGCCGCTGAACCGGTCCCGATTGGAGCGGATCCTCGGTCTGTCGGTCTGGCTCGACCTGTACCAACCGCGGCTCATTCTCCGAGCCCAGATTGTCTGAGCCCAGCGGTTCGGGCAGCACGGCGTGGAAGTCACGCGGATCTCGGCGGCGAACCGGGGCCCCCCGGCTGATCAGCAGGTCGCGAAGTGGCGCGTTCACCGCCGCTACGCTGGCGGTATGGCACACACCCCCTTGCCCGCCGAGGACATCGACCGGTTGACCAACCAACCTCCACGGGTGGAGGCGCTCAGGAAAGCGATCTTCACCATTGCCGACGGGTTGTCCACCGCCGTGGACCTGTCCCGCATCTACGTCGACGGGTTGGAGAATCTGCCCGCCGACGGGCGCTTTCTCCTTGTCGGCAATCACACGTCAGCCGGGTGGCCGGAAATCGTGTTGACGCCGTACTTCGTGCACCGCCATCTCGGGGTGCGCGTCAGAGGGCTTGCCGACCAGCGCGCCACTGGAATGAAGGGCTTTCAGAGGGATCTGATGGAG
>SYAA01000197.1 GCA_005789055.1 Actinomycetota bacterium | reverse complement strand
TGCGCCGGGGAAGTGGGTTTGGAGTGCGGCGAGGATTTCGACTTGTTTGATGGAGTCGATGCCGAGTTCGGATTCCATTTCCATGCTCAGGCCGAGCATGTCGGCGGGGTAGCCGGTTTTCTCGGACACGATTGCCAGGACCACGTCGGCGGCGGAGACCGATGGCGCCGCAGCGACCGAAGCCGGTGCTAGAGCCGGGGCCGGTGCGACGACCGGTGCAGGGGCGGCGACCGGCGCGGCGGCCGGTTGCGTCAGCGCACGCGGCGCCGCAGGCGCAGTCAGCTGAGCCTGGACCACCGGCCTGGGGGCCTGCGGGGCGGCTGAGTGATCGCCGACAATCTCGGCCATCATCTGCGCGGCCGTATCCAGGAATGCCTGATGGCTGTGGGTCACCACATCCAGATAGCGCTCGTGCTGTTTCGCGGTCTCCTGCTGGATGCGGTCGATGATGCTCCACGCATCAGCGGACAGTGGCGCTGCGGCGGGCGCCCAACTCTCGGCCTGCGGGGCTACGGCCGCCGGCGTGACTGGGGCCGGCGTGACTGGAGCCGGCGTGACTGGGGCCGGCGTGACTGGAGCCGGCGTGACTGGAGCCGGCGTGACTGGGGGCGGCATGTCTGCGCCGTGCATTGGCACGCCGTTGCGCGGAAGAATCACGGTGGGCTCCTCAGGCCGTGGGGCGGCGGGCGGCGGCGCACTGGTTGCAGGCACCCGGACGCGCTTGGGAGTGATGGTGTTCTTCCCGTCGGCCGACGGATAGGGCTTGCCGACGTTGGCCCCGCCCACCCGCACAGCGTGCGCGGGTGCCGGGACGTGTTGTTCCGGTTCCTCAAAGTGGTCGTAGAGCGCAACCAGATCCAGTGCGACACCGTCGGCCGCCAAGGCCGCCAGACCACGATGCCAGCCACGCGTCGCGTCGGCCTTCGGATCATCAAGGGCCACAGCTGAATGCGGCGTCGTCTCGAGAATTTGTCCGACGAGTTTGGTGAGAACCCGGCCCGGCCCGACCTCAATGAACCGGGTGACCCCGTCGCGGGCCATCGCGTCGATCATCTCGCGGAACCGCACCGGTTGACGCACCTGATCGCCGAGTTGAGCCGCGACGTCGTCGCCGTACGGTTGGGCGGACACGTTCGCATACACCGGGAAGCGCGCCTGCCCGAACTCGATCTTCGTCAGATACTCGGTCAGCGGCGCCGAACTCGCGGCCACGATCGGTGAATGGAACGCCGAGGCAACCGGTAGTCGCACCGCCGTCCACCCCGCCGCCTTTGCGGCGGTCGCGGCCCACGCGATGTCAGCCTCATGTCCGGCCAGCACCACCTGACGAGGTGCGTTGTCGTTGGCGATCACCAACGCGGCGGCCCGCTGCGGTTCGGTGTCGAGCATTCCCCGGACGTCCTCGGCGCTGGCGGTTATTGCCAGCATTGCGCCGTCCTGACCCTGGCCGGCCTCGGCCATCAGCATGCCGCGCATGCGTGCGGTGTCGACGAGTCGGTGGGTCGGCAGGACGCCCGCCGCGGCCAGCGCGCTGACCTCGCCGAAGCTGTGCCCGGCTGCGGCATCGGCCCGCACGCCCAGGACGTCGAGCAACGCGAGTTGGGCGAGGCTGGTGGCGGCGATGGCCGGTTGGGCGTTGTGCATCGCGGTGAGTGTGGTGCGCTGCGCCTCCGCCGAGGCGGGGTCGAACGTCGGTTCCGGGAACACCGTCCGGTGCAGTTCGGCGAGGTCGCCGTCGAGGGCGTCCCACACCGCGAGCGCGCCCGGGAAGGCGAGCGCAAGGTCGGCACCCATCCCGACGTACTGGCTGCCCTGGCCAGGGAAGAGGAAGGCCGTCTTGCCGTCGCGAGCCGGACCGAAGCCAACGGCGATATTGGGATCGGTGAGGCTCTCCGCGGTCCCGCCGACGAGCGCGCCGCGCAACCGTTCGGCGAGCGTCTCCAGCGCAGCGGGGTCCGCTGCGACCATGCCCGCGCGGGCGGCCTGCGATGCGTCGAAGTCGCGCGCGGACTCGAACGCGATACGAGACAGGCTTTCCCCGGAGCGCACCGCCGACAGGATCTCGGCGGCCCGCGTTGCAAGGTCGGCGGCGGAAGGCGCGCTGAGCACCACCAGTTCGGTGGGCAGGGCACGCAGTCTCTTGGCGCGCTGCGTGCCGCGGTACTCCTCCAACGTCACGTGGAAGTTGCTGCCGCCGAAACCGAACGAGCTGACCGCGGCACGACGCGGCTGATCACCGGGGCGCACCCAGGGCCGGGTCTGTGCGTTGACGTAGAAGGGGGTATCGGCCATCTCCATCGCCGGGTTCGGCCGATCCACCTTCAAGGTGCCGGGTAGGGTCGAATGCTGAAGGGCCAGAACGGCTTTGATGAGTCCGGCCGCGCCCGCGGCCGCCTTGGTGTGGCCGATCTGGGACTTCACCGACCCCAGTGCGCAGCGGGTGGAGTCGTCGTTGAACACCAGCTTGAGTCCGGCGAATTCGGCCACGTCGCCGGCCTTGGTCGCGGTGCCGTGCGCTTCGAGCAGTTCGACACTCGACGGCGCGTAGCCCGCCCGCTCGTACGCGCGGCGCAGTGCCTTGGCCTGACCCTCAGAGCGCGGTGCGTAGACACTGGATGCGCGACCGTCGGAGGAGGAGCCGATGCCGCGGATGACCGCATGAATCGGGTCGCCGTCACGCTCGGCGTCACTGAGGCGCTTGAGCGCCAGCATGCCCACACCCTCGCCGATGATGGTGCCGTCGGCGGCGTCGGAGAACGGCCGGCAGTCACCCGTCGCCGAGAACGCCGGCGTCTTGGAAAAGCACATGTACATCATCACGTCGTTGAGTGCGTCCACGCCGCCAGTCAGCACCAGATCGGATTCGTTCAGATACAACCGGTGCAGTGCGGACTGCAGTGCCGATAGCGAACTGGCACACGCTGCGTCGACGACGAAATTGCTGCCACCGAGATTGAGGCGGTTGGCGACGCGTCCGGCCACGACATTGCCGAGCAGGCCCGGGAAGGTGCTCTCCTGCCACACCGGGTAGTGATCGGCGATATCGCGACAGATCTCGTCCGCCTCATCCTCGGCCAGACCGTTCTCCAGCAGCGCCTTGCGCCAGATCGGCCGCTGCATCCGCGATCCCATCTGAACGACGAGTTCGGTGGTGGAGGCGACACCGAGGACCACGTCCACCCGGTCGAGGTCGACTTCCACACCGCCGCGCATCGCCTCGTCCAGCACCTTCCGGGCGGCGATGAGCGCGAGCAATTGGGCTGAATCCGTCGAGGGCAACGCATTGGGCGGCAGTCCGAATTTGACCGGATCGAACAGCACCGGGTCGATGAAGCCGCCGCGCTTGCAGTAGGTCCGGTCGACGGCCTTGGGATCGGGGTCGTAGTAGTCCTCGATCAGCCAGTGTGACGGCGGCACATCGCCGATCGCGTCACGTCCGCTGGTGATCGTTCGCCAGAACCCGTCGAGTCCGGGCTCGCCCGGATAGATGGCGGACATGCCCACCACGGCGACCGGGATGGCGGTCGGCTGCTGATTCTGTTCGGTCATGGTGGCCTTTCCTAACCGAGGGGGCGGGGACGAAAGTCGAAGGCGGACGTCGGCATCTCGACGCCGGCGGTGCGTAACTGCCCGGCGCGGGTCACCGTGGCTGCGCCCTCAAGCAGGTTGAGCGCGATCTGACGGACCGTGCGGGCCTCGACCGGTTCGAGGAAGGTGCCCCGCACCCATGCGTTGAAGGCACCCATCGCCGGGCCGCACCAGATCTGGTAGTCACCGCGCCGCGCGGTGTGTCCTTCGCGTGCCCACTGCGCGCCATTGAACAGATACCAGCGGAACACCAGCGCCATCCGGTGCCGCGGGTCGGTGTGCGCTCGTTCCAACTGTTCGGGCTCGCGGTGGGCGAAGAACGATTCGGTCTCGGCCCAGATCTGATCCACGCTGAGCCCGAGCACCGTCTTCTCGAGGTTCTGCAGTTCGGCCGTCGGGGCCTGGTCCAATGAGGAGTAGCGGCGGTAGAAATCGCCGAGCCGTTGCGCGCGCTGGGCGAACATGGTGCCGCGCTTGAGCACCTGCACGGTCACGCCCATCTCGAACATGTCGGCGGCCGGCGCCATCGTCACGTCGGTGGACTCGGCCTGGGCGAGCAGGTTTCGAGCATCGGCAGAGAGGCCGCTTTCGACCGCGGACTGATTGACCGAGCCGGTTAGGACGTACGCGGCGCCGACGGCGAACGCGGCGGCGACGGCGGCCGGTGTTCCCAGCCCCCCTGCCGCGCCCACCCGCGGCAGCACCGCGTAGCCGTACCGGGCGGCGATCTCGTCGCGCAGGCTGATCAGGCGGGGGAGCAGAACGGTCAGTGCGCGATTGTCGGTGTGGCCACCGGAGTCGGCCTCGGCGGTGATGTCTTCGGCGATCGGGATGCCGGCCGCGAGTTGGGCTTCGTCGGTGGTGAGCCGGCCGCCGGCGACCAGTGCGCGCAGCATCTCCTCCGGGGCGGGGCTGAGGAACTGCCGGGCGACCTCGTCGCGGGACACCTTGGCGAAGATGCGGCCGGCCCGAAGGATCTGCCCGTCCGGGCCGCGGCGCAGTCCCTTTGCGGCGTAAAGCACGACCGCCGGCGTGAGTCGCATGAATGCCGATGCCGATACGCAGCGCACACCGAGTCGATGGAAGAGGTCTACCGTCGCCAGTTCGATATTGTCGTTTTGGACGTTGTGAATCAGGTTGGCGCCCCAGCCCCCGGTCTCCCGCCCGAGGGCGTCCTGGATCTGCAGCACGCCGGTTTCGACGGCGCCGAGATCGAGGCCCGCACTACCGAAGAAGGCCATGACGCCGGCCCGCACGCCCTCGACCGTCATCCGTGCCGTGGCGATCCCGCGCGCCATCTCGCCGATGACGTAGGGGAATCGCACGCCGTGCGCCGCGGTGAAGCCGCGATCGCCCAGCCATTCGGGATAGACCGGCGGAAGGATCGCCAGCAGGCCGGCGGCCATGATCTCCGGCGTCAGCAGGCCGGCATCGTCGAGGAGCACGGCGCGCGGTCCCTGAGCCGATCCCACGATCGCCACCGGGCGCCGGACGACAGCGAGCGCTTCGCTCACGTCCGGGTGATCCAGCAAACCCAACGAGGAGCCGCCCGAGCTACCTGATAGCGCTACCGACGGGTGCATAGCAGGGACACTAACCGCCGGTTGGAGAGTGCGTACATGGTTTATGTCGGTCGCAACATCTCCTTAATATGCGGGTCATCGCCCGCGGTGCCGACGCCATCGCGGATTGCCGCGCCCACGGCAAACGATGGCCGGGTAGAAGCCTGTTACCAGTGAGTAGCATGGTGCGACTTTGGCGACGCCGCTGACTTGCCTCGCGGAGTGCTTCCTTAGGCACCGCCTCGCGGCGTACGGTCGTATTCTGTTTGGAGAAGCGGCGCAGCGGGTGCCGGAATCGGTGATCGGAGAACGCACGTGACGGCTGTAGTCGACGCGGACGACAAAGTACTTGGTAGTCAGGTCTGTGGGATGGCGCGCGGGATGCGCGACCTGGTGGCGGCCAAGGCGGCCGAATCCGAGCAACTGCGCACGCTCAGCCCGGCGATCGTCGAGGAGATGTGGGCCAGCGGACTGATGTCGTCGTTCAACCCCGTCGACGCCGGCGGTGCCGAACCATCCTTCGCCGAGATGATCGAGACCTGGATCGAGATGGCGAGCCAGGATGGCTCCTTCGGCTGGATCGGCATCGCGAACCTGCCGTCGTCGTTCGCTGCCGCGGCGTACTTGCCCGACGAGGGTTTCGCCGAGGTGTTCACCGCCCACGACAACCACGTCACCATGGGCGGACAGTTCTTCCCCAACGGCCAGGGCGCGGCGGTGCCGGGCGGCTACCGGGTCACCGGCGCGTGGAGTTTCGGCTCCGGCACCGGCCACTCCGAGTACGTCTGCGCCGGCTTCTTCCCGATGGATGACGGCGAGATGCGCTGGGCCAGTGAGGGTTTCCCGGAGATGACGGTCGCGGTGATCCCGCGCGACGAGATCACCTTCAAGGACGGCTGGCATGTGCAGGGACTCAAGGGCACCGGGTCCTATGACTACAGCGTCGAAGACGTGTTCGTGCCGGAGCACCGCACCTTTGCACTGTTCTCCGCCGAACCGCGGCGGGGCAGCTCGCCGGCCGGCCGGATGGGCATGATGCCGGTGACCGCCGCTGGCCATGCGGCCTGGGCGCTCGGGGTGTCCAAGAGCATGCTCGACGACGTCCAGGAGTTGGCCGCGACGAAGTACCGGATGAGCGACATGGCCTCGCTGGCCAGCCGCCAGACATTCCAGAAGGGACTGGCCCACCACGTCGCCGCGTGGCGGGCGGCGCGGCTGCTGGTGCTCGACGCGTTCACCACTGCCGAGGCCGA
>SYAA01000196.1 GCA_005789055.1 Actinomycetota bacterium | reverse complement strand
TCGCCCAACTTGAACGGTTGCTCGAAGAGCAGCAACAGCCCTGAGATGATCTGACCTACGGAGTTCTGCAGGGTCAGGCCGAGCACGATTGAGCCGATGCCCAATACGGTGAACAGCTTGCCGACATTGGCGCCCCATACCTGGGAGAAGATCAGGGCCACGCCCAGGGCGATGATCACGAATCGGGCCACGTCGAGGAAAATCGACGGCAGTCGGCGCCGCCAACTGCCCTCCGGCGCCCCCTGGAACAGCGTGGCGTTGAGACCGGCGAGTAGCATCAGCAGAACCAGGAAGCCGAACGCCGTGGTGACGATCCGCACCCCGGTCGTCTGCGCCGAGATACTGCTGGTTTGCACGATGAGAAGTAAGACGGCACCGAGCGGCAGGACGTAGTTGCGCAGCAGGCCGACCGGCTTCGCCATCGCACTGCCTCGGCGGTTGAGGCTGTTGTGCAGTTCGGTCAGCAGCACCAGTGCGGTCGGCAGTCCAATGGCGAGGATCAGCGCCCAGTAGAACCACGGCGCTGTCACGATGCTCACAACTCACCACTCATGTGTCGTCCTCGACAAGCAGCCAGACGGGTTCCTCCCGGCCGCCGATGGTGACCGAGGCCGCCGGGAGATAGCGCCGGGTATCCCTGGTGACCTCGTACACACCGGTGGCGACGTACACGCCGGGTTTGGCGGTGCTGCGGCGGATCGCGGCCGCCAGGTTCACCGTCGAGCCCCACATGTCGTACACCAGGCCGGCCCGTCCGACCAGGCCGCTGGTCACCGCGCCCGTGTTGATGACGACACGCAGCGCGATGTGTTGATCGTTCTCGGCGTTGTATCGCTCGACGATCCGCTGCATTTCGAGGGCGAAGTCCACCGTGCGCGCCGCATTGTCCAGCCGCGGAATGGTCAGCCCGCAACTGGCCAGGTAGCCGCTGTAGGTGTTGCGCACCCGTTCGACCCCCAGATCTTCGGCGGCTCGATCGAATTCGCTGGCTAGGTTGTTGATGATCGCCAACGTCTCCTCGGCGTCGGGCTCGCCGGACAGATCGTCGAGTCCGACCACGTCGGCGGAGAGGACGCTGACGTTCTGGTGCTCCTCGGCGATGGTCTCCTCGCCGTCGCGGTATCGCTGCACCACCGTGTCAGGCATCAGAGAGCGCAGCAGTCGCTCGTTTTCGGCCCGCTGCTCGGTGAGTAGTTGCTCCTTGACGGCGAGATTGCGGCTCATCTCGTTGAAGGCGGTGGTGAGTTGGCCGAATTCGTCGCGGGATTCGACGGGCATGGCGATGTCGTAGTCGCCGGCGCTGATCCGTCGCGCCCCGTCCTCGAGGCGACGGATCGGGCGGATGAAGACCCGTGACCACAGCGCAGACACCAGGCAGGCGATGAAGATGATCCCCGCCGTGGTTCGGGCAAGACGTTGAGCGAATCTGCTTTCCGGTGCAAATGCCTCCGCGCTGTCAGCGGTGGAGACTATGACCCACTGCAGCCCCGCGAGTTTCACCGGCGCGTAGGCCACCAATGCCCGGCGGCCGAGGTAGTCGGTGATGATGTCGGTCCCGGATTCGCCCCGTTGCGCGGCTTTCGACGCGGAGGTGCCGACCGGCTGATTAAGGACGGTGGTGCCGATCCGGATCGCTTGATCCGCGACAGCGGCGGGTGTGCCGGCGGCGATCACGGCTTTTCGGTAGGCGTCTGGATCTTCCAGGAATAGCCGCGAATCCGAGCGCATCCGGTCGTCGGGTCCGATCAGGAACGTCTCGCCGGTCTGTCCCATCCCGACCCGGGTCCAGTCCCTATCGAACGTCATGACGCGGTTCAGCATCGACAACGGAAACTGCATCGCCAGCACTCCGGTAGGCCTGCCCACCTGCCCGATCGGAGTGACGATCCAGGCCGTGGGCTCATCGACCGGAAGGTAGCGGGCGAAGTCGGTGGTTTCGACAGACTCGACGTCGTTGGTCGACATTGCCCGGCGGTAGGCGTCGGCCAGGGTGCTCTCGCCGCGGTACGGGCCGGTGATGATGTTGGTCCCGAGATCCACCCCCTTGTTCGCGGTGTACACCACATCGCCGGTGGTGTTGAGCAGGAGCAGATCGGCGTAGCCGGTCCGTTCGATGAGACGTCGGAAATAGTCGTTGTAGCGGGCGTTCGCCGTCGACCAGGCACTGCCGTCTCCGGCATCGTCGAGGCCGCGCCCGCCGATGGGATCGGTGGTGGCAACCGTGTATTCCGCCTGCAGATACTTTTGGGCGTTCGAGGCGGGCATGAGCGCCTTGACGTCAACAGTGCCGCCGCCGTCGCTGGCGCCGGCGAATCGGGCGGTGTAGTAGGCGTCGATGGCTCCGGCCTGCGCCGGGGTGACGGTGGCGTTGGCGAGTCGGTCGAATCCCGCGGTGAACGCACTGATCGCCGAGATGGTGGTTTCGTTGGCGGAGGTGTTGAGCACCGAGTTGCGCATGTCGGTGACACGGCCCTCGATTGTCTGGGACTGCAACTCCCGGATGCCGGTGAGCCGGTCGAACACCGCGGCGCGCAGCGAGGATCGACCGGACTGGAACCCGATGCCGCCGGCCGCCAGTGCGGCCAAAACGCTCATCGTCAGGATCATGAGCAGCAGTTTGGACTGGATACCGACCCGGGAGAGCAGGCGCCGCCGTGGCCTTTGCTGCGGGTTTGGTACCGACATGGCTTGTGAGGGTAGTCCCATCAGGTCGGTCGGAGCACCTGCCAACCGTGTGGAGGTACCTCCGTTGTGCTCACCACCTGCGCAGCTGGTGCCCCGGTGCCGGCCAACAACTGGGCGTCGCGACCGCCGAACTGCCCGAGTGACAACGGCGTGTCCGCCAGATTCAGGGCGACGATCAGGGCCTCCTCGCCGCACCGCGTTTCATAGACGTAGCAGTGGTTCTCCAGCCGCAGGGCGGTGGTCCGCGCCCGGTGCAGCCAGGGGTTGCGGCGGCGCAGGCCGATCAGGTACCGGTGCAGGTTGCCGATGTCGCGGGCGTGATCGTCGGGTTCGGTGGGTGCTGCTGCGAACTCCGGGCGGACGGCATCGTCTCCGCCGGCCCGGTCCACCTTGACGCCGTGGTAGCCGAGTTCATCTCCGGCGTAGACCGACGGAACGCCACCGACGGTGAACTGCACGACCAGGGC
>SYAA01000195.1 GCA_005789055.1 Actinomycetota bacterium | reverse complement strand
GTCGCAGGCCACGGCGGCCCGGCCACTGAGCGTCGGGCCGCCCTTGAGTCCGAACCGACTATCGATGCCGACATAACTGCCGGGCGGGATCGGCTCGGTAATGCAGTACAGCGTCGGCGCGGCACCGGCGTCAATGTCATTGGCCAGCACCGTGGCCGATGCCCGGACCACTCTGTGGAAGGCCGCCATCACCCGTTCATCGGAGACGTTTGACAGATTCGACGCCACCCAACCCGGGTGGGTCAGATAGGTCTTCACCGGCGAGTCTGCGGCGCGCAATCGCCGGTCGAGTTCAAGACCCCACAGCATCACCGCGAGTTTCGAGCGACCATAGGCGGGAAACGCCGACCACTTGCTGCTGCGAAGATGCGGATCGTCGAAGGCGATCGTTGCCGACCGATGCGCGTCGGAGCCGACGTTGATGATCTGCGAACGGACCCGCGGGAAAAGCAGATTGGTCAACGCGAAGGGGCCGAGAAAGTTGGTGGCCATCGTGGTCTCGAAGCCATCGACGGTATCTGTGCGGTGTTGGGCGACCAGGCCGGCGTTGTTGATCAGGATGTCCACGTCGCCGTCGAACAGTGCCGGGAACGCCCGCACTGACGACTGATCGGCGAGGTCGAGTTTGACCACCGAGGTGTCCCCGCCCATCTCGGCGGCGCGCTGCGCCCCGAGTTCGAGGTTGCGGACCGCCAGGATCACCTGGGCGCCCGCACGGGCCAGGGAGCGCGCGGTGGCAAGCCCCACCCCGTTGGTCGCACCGGTCACGATGATGCGCTTGCCGCTGAGATTGCCGAGTCGGCTCACCGACCACCGTGTCGTCACGGATGGAGCCTAGCTACCGCGCAATTGAGCCAAACCGTTGACATGACAGATCCAGGCTGGTTGTCTACGGCCGATGAGCGCCCGCGCGACGAGCAGGCTGGGCCGGTGAGAGACGCTGCCCGTGAGATCGAGAACCTGGTGTACACCTACGCCGAGTTGCTCGATGCCGGTGATCTCGACGGGGTCGCTGCGCTCTTCGCGCACGGGCGAATCTGCGGTGTTGAGAACGGCCCGCCGGAGACTGTGTTCGCCGGTGCCGAACGGGTGCGGCAGATGTATGACATGGCCACCCGGATCTACCCGGACGGCACTCCCAAGACCAAGCACCTGACCAGCAACCTGCGGATCCGCGTCGACGAGGCCGCGGGCACCGCGGAGAGCAAGGCCTACTACTGCGTCACCCAGGCCACCCCGGAGTTCCCCTTGCAGGTCATCGTGACCGGGCACTACCACGACACCTTCCACCGTATCGACGGAGCGTGGTGGTTCGATTCCCGAACGATGTTCGTCGACCAGACCGGCGACACCAGCCAGCACCTGAAGTTCTGAGCGCGGTGGCCACTTCGTTCGACGCGGCCGCAATCATGGCGGCCGCACAGCAGAAGGAGGGCCTGGCCGATTGGGGTCCGCTCCCGTTCGAGGGACCACTGGAAATACTCACCGCCAGTTACGCCGCCGCCGATCTGAACGACGTCGGTGTGCACGTCCTGCGGTCCGGTCTGGTTCACAGTCTGCGGATGAGACTGCGTGCCCAGGAGTGGATCCGGCGCTATCCGGAGATTACCCGGGAGCAGATCCTGGCTCCCGTCGTCGTAGTGGGCATGATGCGCAGTGGCACCACCCTGCTGCAGCGCCTGCTGGGCTCCGACGACCGTTTCCAGTGCGCCTACGGCTGGGAGGTCGCGGAGGTCGCCCCCAAGCTTGACGGCCAGTGGCCGACCGCCGCGGCCGAGGACCCACGGATAGCGACCAGTGAGCGGCGGGAGACCATCTCGCGGGAACTGGCACCGGACCTGTTCACCATCCATCCGATGTACGCCCGGGAACCCGAGGAGGAGATCGTCTTCCTCGCCGACGCGTTCCTGTCCCACGTGCCCGAATCCGGCGCCCATGTGCCGGAGTACCGATCGTGGATCGACACCCAGGACTTCACTCCCGCCTACGGGTATCTGCACCGCATGCTGCAGTTCCTGCACTGGCAGAAGCGGCAGGCCGGCGCGATCTCCACCGCCGCACGCTGGGTGCTGAAGTCGCCCGCCCATCTTGGCTATCTCGACGACTTGCGGGCTCGCTTTCCGGACCTGCACGTCGTCCACATGCACCGGGATCCGCGCGAGACGATCGCCTCCGGGGTGAGCCTCAACACCACCCTGCACGCCATGCACTCCGACCGGGTGGACAGCCACCGCATCGGTGCGGAGTGGCTGAACCGGATGGGATGGACCAACGACCGCGCCATGGGCACCCGGGCACGCTGGGCCGGCGAGCCTGCCCGTTGCACGGACATCGAGTTCGGGGACGCCGTCGCCGACCCGATCGGTCAGGTGTCCCGTGTGTACGACGCGATCGGAGTGCCGTTCACCGGTGCTGCGGAGGCCGCGATGCGACGCTGGCTCCAACGGCGCCCGCCCGAACCCGGACGCCCGCCCTACGCACCCTCCGACTACGGACTCGACGAACAGCGAATCGACGAAAGATTCGCCGACTACAACAGCCGGTTCCGTTCCGGCGCGACCCCTGCGAGGAGAACCTGACATGACTGACTTCACCGGTGACCCTGTGGCGACTGCCTCGCAGCACGAACAGGAACTGGCCGCACTCGATCTCACGACGCATCCGGTTGTGCGGGCCGCCTACGGCAGGGTCGCCGAAAACTGGCTCGCCCGTTCCAAACCGTCCGACGCCATGCGGGCCTGCTTCGACGACGCCTTCACCGAGGTGATGTTCTCGGCGGCGGTATGGTCGTCCAACCAGGACACGTTGCGGCCGAAGGTCAGCTGCATCACCCGAATTGGCCATCCGGTTTCCGGTCGCTCCATTCCCGGATCGCGTTGGGGCATTGACAATCCCGACTCCGTCTACCGGGTGATCCCGATCTCCGGCGACCAGCGGTACGTGATCAACGGCCGGGTCGGCCACCATCGGATGACGGAGAACTACTTCACTCTCTGGGATGCCAACATGGGCACTGTGGCGGTGCTCAACGGCCGCACCATGGAGGTTGGATCGGACGGATCGTTCACGATCACAGTGGACTCCGATCCCGCGGGTGATCGGCCGAACCACGTGCAGACCACGCCGGAGGCGCACGAGTTTTACATCCGCGATGTGTTGCTTAATTGGGACCGCGATGACGCGAACCATCTTGCTGTGGAGCGCCTCGGTAAGCCAGCGTCGACTCCCGCGCGCACACTCGACGAGCAGGCGGAAGCCACGGCTGAGATGATGGCCCACTTTGCGAATTTCACTGGCAAGCTCAGCCACGGTGTGTACAAGATGGCTCCCAACAATTTCAATCTCGCCTGGTCGGCCGACAAGGTCGGCGCCATGCGCAATCAGGTGTACGTGATGGGCCGCTTCGACCTGAGCCCCGGTGAAGCTTTCGTGGTCGACGTCAGCGACGGCGGCGCCGAGTACTTCACTGTTCCGTTGAGCAACATTTGGGGCACCACATTGAACATCGTTGATCGCACCGGCAGCCTCAATAAGGCACAGTCGACGCCCAACGGCGACGGCACCTACACCTACGTGATCGCGCCCACCGACCCCGGTGTCGCCAACTGGATCGACTCCGACGGACTCCTCGAAGGCATCCTGACCTTGCGGATGGCCGAGTTCGGCGGTGACGGACCCGCTCCGGATCTCGGCGCCCGCGGGAGAGTGGTGAAACTTGATCAGCTTGAACGGCAGGTAGAGGGCCTGCGCAGGGTGTCAGAATCCGAACGCGCGGTTGAGTTGGCCGACCGCCGCGCGGCCTACCTTCGTCGGCTTCCCGAAGGGACGAACTGATCATGGGCCGCTGGTTGATCACGGGGTGCTCCACCGGGATCGGGCGTGAGATCGCCCGGGCGGCGCTGGAAGCCGGTCACAGCGTGGCGGTCACCGCGCGGAACGTCGACGCCGTGGCAGATTTCGTCGACCAGTTCGGCGACCGCGCATTGGCACTGCCACTCGATGTCACCGATCGCGACCAGATCACCTCCGCTGTCGGCAGCGTCGAGAAGACTTTCGGCGGCATCGACGTACTGGTCAACAATGCCGGGTATGGATACATGGCAGCCGTGGAGGAAGGCGAAGACGCCGAGGTTCGCAAACTCTTCGACACCAACTATTTCGGCGTGGTGGACACGCTGAAGGCCGTGCTCCCGGCGATGCGCGCGCGGCGATCAGGTCACGTTATCAACATCTCGTCCATGACGGGACTGGTCGCAAACCCGCCGAACGCCTACTACTCGTCGACCAAGTTCGCCCTCGAGGCGCTCACCGAGGCGCTTGCCAAGGAGGTCGGACCGCTCGGCATTAAGGTGACGGCGATCGAACCGGGTGCGTTCCGAACCGATTGGGCTGCCCGGTCCATGCAGGAATCATCAACCCCCATCGGCGATTACGACGATAACGTTGGCGCACGCAAGACGCTGATCAAGCAGTTTGCCGATCATCTCCCCGGTGATCCCCGCAAGGTCGCCGAGGCCGTACTGATGGTCGCCGGCCTGGATGACCCGCCGTTGCGCCTGCTGCTCGGGCGGGACGTCCTGGCTGCGGTCCGCGAGAAGATCGCCGACCTGACCGCCTCGATCGAC
>SYAA01000194.1 GCA_005789055.1 Actinomycetota bacterium | reverse complement strand
TGTCATCGGGCGGGTATTGCATGCAGATGTCGGTCGTATTCGCTGCCACGCCCTTGTTGTTGAAGAACAGCTTGGCGTGGTTGGGCCACTGGAACGCCAACGGATCCGAGAAGGCGTTCGTGGCCATCTCCTCCGACCACGCCCGGCGGCCCTCCGGCGGCAGTGCGAAAAAGCGGTGGATGTAATCCTGGGCCGCCTGCTGGATCTCGGGTGACTTGTTGTTGTAGTCGATCATGTAGCGCTCGAAGTAGACCGGCTCAACGTCGCGTGCGGCGGCCATGATCTGCTCGGCGGTACAGCCGGTCTTGAGGATCCGGTTCGGGATGGGGTAGTCATCGGTGGCATCGGCGGATACGGTCGCCGGCGAGGCGATGACGAAACCGCTCAGCGCGGCGAGGACGGCTGCTGCGCCAGCCCATCGCAATGGTCCGTTTCGGTGCATAACACTCTCTCGCAATCGTGGTTCGGATCCCGCCGAAAGATTAGCCCACGAAACCGATGGGCCTACACTGACCAACATGGCACACCGCACCATCGCACTGGCGGCCGCCGCGGCCGCGACGGCGGCAGCGGTGCTGGCCGCGCCAGCGCAGGCCGATCCCGACACAGATTTCGCCGAGCAGTTGCACACGTTCGGCATTTACGGCCAGCGCGATTACAACGCCTGGCTGGGCAAGATCACCTGCAAACGGCTGCTCAGGGGGGTGGACGGCGACCTGTATGCGGCCGCGGAGTTCGTCTTGCTCAATCTGGCCAGGGAGAGCTCCCAGACGCAGGCCGTCCAGTTCGTCGGCGCGGCCATCGCAACCTACTGCCCCGAGCAGGTCGGCGTGCTCCAGGCCGCTGCTCGATAGAACGGGCAGGATCAACCGGCAAGTTTGCCGTTGTCGATCGGATACACCGCCCCGTGCACCGCGGCCGCGTCGTCGCTGGCCAGAAAAGCGATGACCGCAGCCACATCCAGCGGTGCCATCAGTCCGCGCGGCGCGGCGATCCGCATGATCAGCTTGAAGTCGGCGTTGTCGGGGGCGGTGAAGTCTGTGACCTGGGGCGTCAGCATTCCGCCCGGGCACACCACGTTGACCCGAAGGCGCTCCTTGGAGAACTCCACCGCCAACGCCCGGGTCAGCCCCACCAGGCCGTGCTTGGCGGCGCAGTACCCGGCCGAGTAGACCTCGCCCTCCACCCCCGCCACCGATGCCACGTTCACGATGTTGCCGCCGACGCCCAGCAGGTGCGGCAACGCAGCCCGGCAAAGATAGAACGGGCCGTTGAGGTTGGCCGCCAGGTCATATGCCCAGTCTGCGTCGGTCACGTCAGCGGTGTGCCGCATCTGATGGAAGCCGGCCGCATTGACCAGCACATCGAGCTTGCCGAACTGCCGAACACACTGCTCGACCGCCGCTCGGCAGGCCTGCGGGTCGGTGATGTCGACTGGCATGTAGGCCCCACCTGGCACGGTCTCGAAGACCGCCGCCATCCGGGCGGTGTCGCGGGCGATCCCGAACACCGTCGCGCCACGCTCGGCGAACAGTTGCGCCACCGACGCCCCCAGGCCGGACGATGCTCCGGTCACCAGGGCGACCTTCCCGCTTAACTGAGCCATGGTCTGAAATCCTTCCAACCGCCAGTTAAACGTGCACGTTGCGCAGTCCGCGGGCGTTTCGCAGTCCCGAGCAGTTGTAGCACCCGAAGCATCCGGCGCAGTCACGGCACCGCGCGCAGGCCGCGCACCACGAGCAGCGACGGCATGCGGCACAGCCGATACAACCGAAACACTCACTGATCAGAACCGAGAACAGCGTCAGCACACTGCCCGCGACCGCGGCGCTGCCTGCGGTGGCGATTGATCCGGCGACTGCGGCGCTGCCTGCGGTGGCGATTGATCCGGCGACTGCGGCGCTGCCTGCGGTGGCGATTGATCCGGCGACCGCGGCGCTGCCGGCGGTGGCGATTGACCTGGCGACCGCGGCGGAGTCCTTCCTGCCCATGTGACCATCCCAGCAGGCTGGCGCCCCCGTTGGTGCGGCTTTGGTGGGGCGGCTTTGGTGGGGGAATGCATCAGCCCTGCTGAGCGGGCATAATGGCGGGAGCAGCACAGGCTGGCCTAATCCTTACGCGAGGATGACCATGTGGGCCGCGACGGGCGCTGTCGCCCGGGTTCGTCTTGAATGGTTTTAGGTTTGATGTGGATTTCGAAGTGCGCGCCCGCCTGGGGCGCCTGAGGACCGACGGGAAGGTGGGGGATTTGCGAGCGACCGACGCCTCGTCGCCGAGGGTCGCCGTGGCACCCCCGTTCGCGGGTGCGGCGGTCGTAGCACCGGGCGCCGAGTTCGAGATCTGGCGCAACGGGGTGCGCCAGACGGCATTGGCACATGTCTCCGACTTCGTCACCACCCGGTGCGTGCCGCAGTTGGACCGAACCGGAATCGACATTGCCGCCGACGTGCTGGTCCAGTTCGTCGACGGCGGCAAGTGCCTGCGGTCGACGTTCATGTACCTGGGCTGGCTGTGCGGTGCCGGGCCCGATAGCGCCGCCCTGCGTGCAAGCGCCGGCTTGGAGTTGCTGCAGGCGTTCGCGCTGCTTCAGGACGATGTCATGGACGACTCGCCTTTGCGCCGCGGCCGCGCGGCCGCCCACGTCCGCTTCGGCGAGTGGCATCGCGAACGCGGGCTGTCCGGTTCCCAGGATCGCTTCGGCGCATCGCTGGCTACCCTGCTTTCGGACCTGTGCCTGGTGTGGGCCGAGCAGATGATGCGTGAGAGCGGTCTGGAGACCGAGGTGCTGGCGCGGGCCTGGCCGCACTACGACGCGATGCGGATCGAATTGGCGGTCGGGCAGATCGCTGACGTCGCCAACGACGCCGGCGCACTACCTGATCTGGACGCCGTGCTCGATGTCGCACGCCGCAAGTCCGGCAACTACACAGTGCGGCGACCGTTGGAGATCGGCGCGGCGATGGCCGGCCGCGAGGAGCTGATCGACCCCCTTGGTGGATATGGGAACGCGCTGGGAGAGGCGTTCCAGTTGCGCGACGACATCCTCGGCGTGTTCGGCTCGCCGGAGGTCACCGGCAAACCTGCCGGTGGCGACCTGCTCGAACGCAAGGCCACCAGTGTCGTCGTCGCAGCCCATCGGATGGCCGACGGCGCCATCCGTCGCCAGTTCAACGACCTGATGACCGCCGAGGAACTCACTGAATCCGACGTCGCCCATTGGCGGACCCTGATCGTGGCGACCGGTGCCGCGGATTGGATCGAGGAATTGATCTCCGACCGCGTCGCCGAGGCCGTCGGCTATGTCCGCAATGATCGGATCGACGACTGGGCCCAGTCCGCGCTGGCCGACATGGCTTCGGTATGCACCCTACGAGCGACCTGAGCAGGAGGAGTCGATGATGCGCACTGTCCCCGGAGCGACCGACCATGTCGTGGTGGTGGGCGCCGGACTGTCGGGCCTGTCCGCTGCCCTGCAACTTGCCGGCCGTGGCCGATCGGTGACCGTCGTCGAGCGCTACGGATACCCGGGCGGACGAATGGGTCAGGCCGACATTCGCGGCTACAAGATCGACACCGGGGCGACGGTGTTGACCATGCCCGACATCATTGAGGAAGCCTTCAACGCCGTCGGCGCCTCAATGGGTGACTACCTCGAGTTGATGCCGTCGGACCCTGCTTACCGTGCCTCGTTCGCCGATGGCAGCACTCTCGATGTGCATGCCGATGCCGCCGCGATGACGGCGGCCATCGAAGAGTTCGCCGGTCCCGATCAGGCCGCAGGCTACCTGCGGCTGCGAGACTGGCTCACCGAGCTTTACCGGCTGGAGATCGACGGGTTCATCGGATCGAACTTCTCCTCGCCGCTCTCCCTGCTCACCCCGCAGTTGGCGCGACTGGCCGCGGTCGGTGCCTTCCGCGGTTGGGACCGCATGGTCGGCCGGTTCATCACCGACGAACGGCTGCGGCGAATCTTCACCTTCCAGGCCCTCTACGCCGGCGTGCCGCCGCAGCAGGCTCGGGCCGCCTACGCGGTGATCGCCTACATGGACACGATCGCCGGGGTGTACTTCCCGCGAGGCGGTATGCGGGCCGTACCTGAGGGTCTTGCCGCAGCGGCCGCCGATGCCGGCGTCGTGTTCCGTTACGGGTCCAGCGTGACACGCCTGGAGCGTTCCGGCTCCCGGGTAACGGCGGTGTGCACCGACACGGGCGACCGGATCGCCTGCGACGCAGTGATTCTCACCACCGAACTGCCATTGACCTATCAGCTTCTGGGTCGCACACCACGCCGCCCGATCAAGTTCCGGCCCTCCCCGTCGTGCGTGGTGATTCACGCCGGTGTGCCGTCGGTGCGGGGAGCACTGCAGCACCACAACATCAGCTTTGGCGCGAACTGGTCGAAGACCTTCGGGGAGATCATCGACGACGGCGTGCTGATGACCGATCCTTCACTGTTGGTGACGATGCCGACCGCCGGTGACCCGACGCTCGCGCCAGCCGGCCGCGATCTGTTGTTCGTTCTTGCGCCCTGTCCGAACCTCGAAGTGGGCAAGGTCAATTGGGCTGTCGAGGGTGACACCTACGCCCGAGAGGTGCTTGCCAAGGCAGCCGAACGATTGCTGCCCGGACTCGATCAGGACATCGACGTGCTCGATGTTGTCACCCCGGCCGACTGGGCGCGGCAGGGAATGATCGCCGGTTCCCCGTTCGCGTTGGCCCACACCTTCTCCCAGACCGGCCCGTTCCGACCGGCAAACCTGGTGCGCGGTATCGACAACGTCGTCCTTGCCGGATCTTCGACGGTTCCCGGCGTAGGAGTGCCGACGGCACTGCTGTCCGGGCGATTGGCCGCCGAGCGGATCACCGGGGTCGTCGGGCATCGATCAGCGACAACGATCGCCGGCTCACCGAGACAGCCGACAACAGTTCAGCGGAACAGCTAGCAGCATGATCAACACCGAGTTACACGCCGCGGGCATCGAAGACGAGCGGTTACGTGAGTCCTATCGCTACTGCCGCGACCTCAACGCTCAACATGGGCGGACCTACTTCCTTGCTACCCGACTGCTGGCTCCGTCACAGCGGCCGGCCGTGCATGCGCTCTACGGTTTCGCCCGCTACGCCGACGACATTCTCGATGACCTGAACTCCGACGTCACCGTCGCTGCGCGCCAGGCGCGCCTGGAGCAGTTGGCGGCGAAGTTCTTCGAGGGCACTGACGACGCTGCTGAGCCGGTGCTTGCCGCCGTATTGCACACCGCTCGCACCTATCGCATTCCGCTGAACCTCTTCGATGACTTTCTGACATCGATGCGGATGGATCTGACCGTCACCGACTATCCCGACCGCCCCGCGATCAACCACTACATGCGCGGTTCGGCCGAGGTGATCGGATTGCAGATGCTGCCGATCCTGGGCACCGTGGGGCCGCTCTGCGACGCCGAACCCTACGCGGAGGCTCTCGGTCAGGCCTTTCAGCTGACGAACTTCCTGCGGGATATCAACGAGGACTTAGACCGGAACCGGGTCTATCTCCCTGCGGATGAACTCGCGGCCTTCGGGGTGGACCGCGAATTACTGATGTGGTGTCACGACAACGGGCGCACCGAACCCCGAGTTCGTCAGGCTCTTGCCGCTCAGCACGAGATCACCCGCGGGATTTACCGCGAGGCGCACAAGGGCATCGCCTTG
>SYAA01000193.1 GCA_005789055.1 Actinomycetota bacterium | reverse complement strand
CGGCCGGGGTCGCTGACCTCGGATCCCGGACTGCCGCAGGCGACGGCCATCAACACCGCCCAGGTGTCGAACAGGATCCGGACCGCCGGATCCCCCACCGGCGTGCCCATGCGCTGTGCCATCGCCCGGATCACTGCGGCCGTCGGCCCACCGTCGGCCCGGAAGGTGAAGGCGGCCAGGCCCAGCATGGGCGAGCTATTGACGATCTGGAGAAAGCCTCTGACTCGATCGAAGGACATCGCCCCGGGCTCGCCTCGTTCGGCGGCCCGAAAGACATCGACGTGGGCGCGCACCAGCGCGTCATGTTCGGTGATGTCGGTGGGCTGTGCGGCCAGTGCGGCGGCGATGTGCTCGGCGGTCTCCTCGATCAGCGCGCCGATGACCGCCTCCTTGCTGGGGAAGTAGCGGCTGAAGGTTCGCGGCGACACCTCGGCCGCCGCGGCGATCTGTTCAACCGTGGTGTTCTCATAGCCCTGCCGGGCACACAGTCCCGACGCGACGTCCACGATCGTGGCGCGGGTCCGTTGCTTCTTGAGTTCCCGCAAACCCATCGACGGCTCCCCCATTGTGTAAGGGTATGCCACCTATGTTTTGGAATTAATCGGCTAGGGCTGGAGACGCTCGATCCGATCCGCCCCGTCACCGGGGCCCGGAGTTACCCGTATCCGATTGTGAATCCGGTTCTCCCGGCCCTGCCAGAACTCGACGACCTCGACGGCGATCCGATAGCCGCCCCAGTGCGGCGGAACCGGCACCTGATCTGAATCGCCGAAGCGGCGAGTCACGTCGGTGAGTCTGGCCATCAGTTCCGCATGAGAGCCGATCGGACGGGATTGTGCTGAAGCCCACGCGCCGAGTTGCGAACCGCGTGGCCGCCGCGCCCAGTACCGCTGCGTTTCTTCCGCGCTGACCTTCGTCACGGCGCCGCGGATGTGCACCTGCCTGCCCAGTGCGTACCACGGGAACGTCACCGATGCGTACGGCGTGGTCGTCAGGTCGGCACCCTTGGCGGAATCGTAGTTGGAGTAAAAGGTGATGCCATCGGACTCGATGCTCTTGCACAGCACCGTGCGGGTGACCGGCCGACCGTCGTCGACGGTGGCCAGCACCATCGCGTTCGGCTCGACGATGCCGGCCTGCTCTGCCTCGTCGATCCAGATGTGCAGCAGGGCAAGCCAACCGTCTGCAAGCCAGTCGACGTCCAGGTCGAGGCTGCCGTCCTTCTCCACGGATCCGTATTCCACCCGCATGCCGGCAAGCCGGTGCACCGGTCCAACGCCTTCAGCCACGGTGTCACGGTACGCCCGGCCGACCGAGCCCGGACAGAGCCGCCCCGTGATCAGCGGCGTTGGTTCCGACCGGAGACGAGTTCGGTTAGCCGGGCGCGCAACTCACCCAGCCGGGCGCCGGGCCGGGGTCGCGTCGCGGCCGCGGAGAGCATGTCGGCCACCGAGGTGAACTTCACCCGCGGCCGACCGGCGGCTTCTCCCCGGCTGATCTCGGCGACGTCGATTGCACGCCAGCCCGCGGCGTCCACCAGATCCGGTTGTCGTGCGCGGATCAACGTCTCCAGCGCCGCCGGTGGCTGGCGGGGGTCATCGAGCAGCCCGTTGTTGAAGTCCTCGACCAAGGTGGCGACGGTCTGCATAGCGCAGGACTTATTGGTGCCGATGAACCCGGTGGGGCCCCGTTTGATCCAGCCCGCGACGTAGGCGCCCCGCACGGGTTCCGCGGTACGCGGATCGATGACGCGTCCGTCCCGATTGGGCACCACCGCGGCGGTCTCGTCGAAGGGCAGCCCGGCAACCGGTGCGCCCCGATAGCCGATGGAGGTCAGAACCAGGCCGGCATCCAGACCGACCGTCTCAGTGGTTGCGGTGCGAATGAACTCGACACGGCGAGGATGCCCGGGACCGATGATGCGTTGCGGCGTGAGCCGGTAGGCCAGTCGGATGCGCGACCCCGCGGCCGGTGCCTCGGCATCAGGCAGGCCGGCCAGGATCGTCAGCTTGGCGTGCGTAACAGGATCATCGGTGGTCTCCAGATCGCGGCGCACCAACTCGTGGTCGGCGGCCGCCAGAACCACGTTCGCGGTGCTCGTCAGCCCGACTAGTTCGGGCAGGGTGAACGCCGAGTCGCGAGGGTCACGGCGCGCAGCGACAACCACCTCGCGCACGGCGCGGTGTTGCAGCACCTTCAATGCGGCGTCGGAGATATCGGTGTGCGCGAGACCGTCGAGGTCGGATGTCAAAATCCGGGCTACGTCGAGTGCGACGTTGCCGTTGCCGATGATCACCACCGGGTCCTCGATGGTGCCCGCGATCGGTCCGGTGCTCCCAGGTTGGCCGTTGATCCAGGCGACGAAATCGGTGGCGCTGCCGGTACCGGGCATGCCCATCCCGTCGATCTCGAGCCTGCGGTCACCCGGGGCTCCAACGGCGTATAGCAGCCCGTGGTGGTAATTGAGCAGTTCGGTATGCGAGATATGCTGTCCCACTTCGACATTGAGATAATACTCGAAACCCCGCTGGCGGCTGATCTTGTCGAAAAGCCGGGTGATCGACTTGGTTTTCTGATGATCCGGGGCCACTCCGGCGCGCACCAGTCCGTACGGAACGGGCAGTTTGTCGAACATGTTGACGCGGACGCCGCGCTGGGTGAGCAACTCGTCGGCTGCATACATGCCGGCCGGGCCGGATCCGATGATCGCGACAGTCAGTGCAGCCGCGCCGTCGCGTATCCGCGGCGCCGGCAGTACCGGCGCCAGCTTGGCGGCGACCGGTAGTTTCCCCTCCGGGCGGTCAGGGTAGAAGGCCGCGTTGATCGCGATGAACGGCAACTGCGCGGCACTGAGTCGGCTCTCGGGAAGGATCGCGTCGACCGGACAGGCGCTGACGCAGGCCCCACAGTCCACGCACGCCACCGGGTCGATGTGCAGCATTTCAGCGGTGGCGAATCCAGGTTCGTCGGGGCTGGGGTGAATGCAGTTGACCGGGCAGGCGTACACGCAGGAGCCGTCGCCACAGCAGGACTGGGTGATGACGTGGGGCACGGTGACTGAGGAGCGCGGGGCTTGACGAGCGCGGTGGCTCAGGCCGCCGTCACGGCGTACCGCCGTTGCGGTTCGCTGCGGAACCGACTCGGCGGGCCGCCGATCTTGCAGAGGCGCCACATCAGCCTGGCCGGCGGGCTCATCAGATCGGTGTCGTAGCACAGCATCCGCACGTCGGCGAAGATGTCGCGCAGCATCTCACGGGACTCCGGCGCCCGGAAGAACAGCTCTTTGCGGACGCTGCGCGGGATTGCGAACTGGCGGAAGAAGCTGCGTGGCGGGACCAGGATCGCCTGGCACAGCACCCGCATGATGAGCGGAACATGCAGCGACAACCAGAACCGCTGACGCCGGCTCAGGCGCGGCAGTCGCTTGCGCAGATACTCATGGGCGAAGGAGATGTGCCGGGCCTCCTCGGCGACGTGGATGGCCATCACCCGCTCCATGATCGGGTGCAGGGATCGGCCGTCGGCGCGCTCGCGCAGCACTTCTTTCTGGGTGTGATCGATCGGTTCCTCCCCGGCGAGGATGCCGAAGAAGAACGGGATCGGCAGCGGGCCGGCGAGCATCGGCAGCAGCGGGGACAGCCAGCGCAGCAGTCGTGGCATACCCGGCACGTCGGCGCCGATGCGATTCACCATCTCCTGGAACATCATGGTGTGGTTGCACTCTTCGACGGACTCGTGCAGCAGATAGCGGTACTCGGGCGAGCCGTTGGGCACCCAGAAGGAGTAGTTCATCAGGCCGCGAATCAGAATCGACTCGAATTGCAGGCCGACTTTCGCGACATTGGCCTGGCGCCACTGACCGATCTCAATCTGGCGCTGAATCGACTGTCCGCGGTACCACGAATGGCGGCCCAATGGATCGGTCGCGGGGAGTATCCAGCGCTCGTCTGAGTCGGTGACGGCGAACTCCGGCGCCTCCCAGTCGATGTCGGTATACGGGTTGAAACTCCGCCGCACCGAACCTTCGGAGAGTGTGTTCAGCAGGTCGACGTAGGCAACGTCGTCCTGCACCTCCATATTGCGGCGCCAGCGCCTGACCAACCGGGTCCTTGCCATGACCGACCTTCCGAGAGGTTTACACCGAGGTGGTTAATGTACAAAACAGTACCCGTGATGCCACCGGGTGTCCATACCGATTTTCATCGCCGGGATGCCCCCGGCCAACTCGATTTCGGTGCCGGGCAGCCAACTCCTAGGCTGGCCCCATGGCTGACATCCCGGTGCTCGCGATTCCTGCCGACATCAAGCCGGCCGATGGCCGGTTTGGGTGCGGCCCGTCGAAAGTTCGCCCCGAGCAGTTGGCGGCGCTGAGCACGAGTGCCGCCGCGCTGTTCGGCACGTCGCACCGGCAGCCGCCGGTGAAGAACCTGGTGGGCCGGGTCCGCGACGGACTGCGTGAGTTGTTCCGCGCACCCGACGGTTACCAGGTGATTTTGGGCAACGGTGGAGCCACGGCGTTCTGGGACGCCGCGGCGTTCGGCCTGATCGATCGCAGATCTTTGCACCTGACGTTCGGTGAATTCAGCGCGAAGTTCGCCTCGGCGGTGGCGGCCAACCCCTTCGTGGGCGATCCGGTCATCATCAAGGCCGAGGCCGGCAGTGCCCCCGAACCGCAGTCCGATCCGTCCGTGGACGCCATCGCCTGGGCGCACAATGAGACCTCCACCGGAGTTGCCGTCGGAGTGCGCCGCCCCGAGGGGGCCGGGGATGCACTGGTGCTCATCGATGCGACCTCCGGCGCCGGCGGACTGCCCGTCAACCTCGCCGATTGCGACGCCTACTACTTCGCACCGCAGAAGAACTTCGCCGGTGACGGTGGGCTGTGGCTGGCGATCCTGTCACCGGCCGCCCTGGCGCGCGTCGAGGCAATCGCGACGTCGGGCCGCTGGGTGCCCGACTTCCTGTCATTGCCCATCGCGGTCGAGAACAGCCTGAAAAACCAGACCTACAACACTCCGGCCATCGGCACCCTGGTCCTGATGGCCGAGCAGGTCGACTGGATGCTGGCCAAGGGCGGACTGGACTGGGCCGTCAAGCGAACCGCCGACTCGTCGTTCCGGCTCTACTCCTGGGCCGAGGCTTCGCCGTACGCCACCCCGTTCGTCACCGATCCGGCTCTGCGCTCCCAAGTCGTCGGCACCATTGACTTCACCGACGACGTCGACGCCGCCGCCGTCGCCGCGGTGTTGCGCGCCAACGGCATCGTCGACACCGAGCCGTACCGCAAGCTCGGACGCAACCAGTTGCGGGTGGCGATGTTCCCCGCGATCGAACCCGACGACGTGACCGCCCTGACGCGCTGTGTGGACTGGGTCGTCGAGCGGCTCTGAGCAGGGCACCGAACACCTTCTGACCCATCTGTAACACCAGCGTGTCGCGTTCCCGATGCCCGTGTGGGCTGGGTTAGATTCCGATCCGAAGGAGGTCGACATGCGGGAACTCACTCTCATCGGACTCGATGTCGACGGTAAGCACGTCATCTGCGAAGGCGGCAATCCCGCCGACAAATTCCTGGTCCGGGTAGACGATCGGCTGCGTGCCGCGGTGCGCGGCGATCGGGCAGGGCTGGTTCAGACCGCGCGAGACAGTGAGGTCAAAGGCGTGCTACGTCCGAAAGATATTCAGGCTCGCATCCGGGCCGGCGCTTCGGTTGAAGAGGTCGCCGAGTCGGCCGGAGTCGATGTCTCCAAGGTTGAGCGCTTCGCCCATCCCGTGCTGCTGGAACGTCAACGCGCCGCCGAACTGGCTACCGCCGCCCACCCGGTGCTGGCCGACGGTCCGGCAGTCGAGACGCTACTCGAGACCATCACCTCCTCACTGGCCGAGCGCGGTCTGAGTTCGGAGGCCACCGACTGGGACGCCTGGCGCACCGATGACGGCCGCTGGACGGTCCGCATGTGCTGGCGGGTCGGACTCTCCGAGACCTTCGCCCACTTCCGTTTCACCCCCGGCGCACACGGCGGAACGGTGACCGCGATCGACGAGGCGGCCAGTGAACTGATCGACCCGGAATTCGAACGCCCACTGCGTACCGTGGCGCCGGTGGCGCAGCTGGACTTCGACGACCTGCCGTCCGCCGTCATCAAGGCCGCGCCCGAATCGGCATCCGAGTCAGTCGGAGAGCAACCCCATCGCCCCACCTCGGCGGCCCGAAACCGGCGCAAGCCAGCGGTGCCGGCGTGGGAGGACGTTCTGCTCGGCGTCCGGTCCAGCGGCGAGCGCTGATCCCCGCCCGCTAAGAGCGGATCGCCAACGCGGCCAATACAATCCACCCGACGCTCACCCCAACGGCCGCACCGAGCGCGAACCACCGTCGCACCGGAACGCGTCGCCAGCTCAGAAGTGTTGGGGCCAAACCGCCGACGGCCACCAGATTCAGCACCACTGCCACCGCGGGATTCACCCGGGTAACGCCCAGGCCCAAGACCACGACCGCGGTGCCGATCACCGCGGCCACGAAAGCGGCCACGGTCAGCCCGGTTCCCCAGGGCGTCGACTCGTCACGCTCTGGCACCCTCGCGAGATTATCGGCGTGCATGAGCACTAGATTAACGACCCGCGTTCCCGGCGCACCGAATCCGTTCATAGAACGCACACGCCGCCGCAGTCGCAACATTGAGCGAATCAGTGCCGCGAGACATCGGAATGCGCACCCGTGCATCGCTGGCCCGCATCGCCGTCTCCGTCAGCCCGGGTCCCTCCGCCCCGACCAGCACGGCGACTTTGGCGTCGGCGCACTGCGTCATCGCATCGGCCAGTGTCTGCGCATGGGCGTCGGGTGTCATCGCCAGAAGCTGGAAACCGTTGTTGCGCAGAAGGTTCAGATCATTCGGCCAGCAATCGAATCGGGCGGATGGCACCAAAAGGGCGTGACCCATCGAGACTCGCACCGCGCGCCGATACAGCGGGTCGGCGCATCCGGCACCGAAAATCACTGCGTCCACGCCGAGTCCGGCCGCGTTACGGAACATCGCACCCAGGTTCTCGTGGTCGTTGACCCCTTCAAGCACCGCGACCGTTCGCGCGCCGGTCAGCACCTGTGCGACGGTCAGGTGCGCAGGCCGCCGCGCCACCCCCAAAACACCGCGATTGAGGTGGAACCCGACCACCTGCGCCATCACCTCGGCATCGGCTCGGTAAAACGGTGCCGACGTGGCGTCGAGGTCGCCGGCCAACTCGGCCAGTCGCCGGTCCGTTCCCAGAAATCCGTGCGGGGTGAATCGGGAGACCAGCATCCGGCGAACGACCAACACACCCTCGGCAATCACCAGACCCCGCCCGGTGGGCAGGTCCGGCCGGCGATCGATGCTATTGAGATCGCGAAAGTCGTCGAGCCGCGGGTCGGCTGGGTCGGTGATGTCGATCACGCCGGGGCCGTCCACCTCGCTAGGTTACGGTGATAACCGATGTCGCCCGATCCCGAACCCGTCCCTCCCGCGCTGCCCGCTGCGTTGTCGGACCCGCAACCGGTGATCATGGCCGGCGCGTTGCTATGGGTACTGGCTACGATCGCGGCATTCACCGTTCCGGCGCTTCATGATTGGCGCCCGACCACCCTCGCCGGACTCGGAGTCGGCGTGCTGGGAACGTCGATCTTCAGCTGGCAACGCGCGGCGGCACGTCGCGGTGCCCGGGGCGCGCAGTCCGGTCTAGACCATTAGTTAAAAGGCCGAAACCAGAATCAAAAAGGCCTAAACGAGTATCACTAAGGAGAACCATGGCAGCGCCGCTTCTACAAGCAGAGATCGACATCAATGCACCCGTCAGCAGGGTCTGGGACCTGGTTTCGGACCTCAGCCGGATGCCGCAGTGGAGCCCGCAGTGCCGGATGATGAAACTGCTCGGCCCGTTACGGCCGGGGACCCGGACGATCAATCTCAACCGACACAAAATGCTCTTCTGGCCCACCACGTCGACCATCACCGAGGTAATCCCCGAACGTAAAATTGCGTTCCGAATCCCGCTCAACACCAGCGTGTGGAGCTACGAACTGGAGCCGACCGCCACCGGGACCCGACTGGTGGAGACCCGGCACGCCGAGAACGGGGTAACGGCGGTGTCCACCGCGGTGACCAAGGCCGCCCTCGGCGGGGTGGACACTTTCGAAACCGCACTGATTGAGGGCATGAACCAGTCGCTGGCCCGGATCAAGGCCGCCGCCGAGGGCCGCTAACCTTCCGCCGGTTCCGCGGGTGCGACCGCCTCGCCCGCCTCGAGGGTCGGCAGCGCATCGAGTTCGGCGGACGGGGCTTCAGACGCGGAGACCACGTCGGCTACGTCGACCACGTCGACCACGTCGACTGCCTCGACGGTCTCGACCACCTCGACTACCTCGACTACGTCGAGCACGCCGTCGTCGTAGGGCTCGTAGGCCGGTGACCCAATCAGTTGAGGTGCCGGGGTGTCGGAATGCGCACCGCAGCCATAACCGAAGTCGACAACCCGCCCGTCGGCCGACATCGCGTTGCAACACACGCCGAACATCAGGCCGAGCGCGCCCGCTAACGGGGTCATGAATCCACAGTCCCGACAGGCCCTCTTGGTGGCCCGTGCTGCCGGTGAGTCGGGGCCGTGGTCGCCGTCGTGCCAACGCTGAGCCGCGTCGTCGCGACCATAGACACTGAGCACCCGGCGGCGACCGAAGCCGACCTCGAACGCGACGTCGTCGATCGCCGGGTCACCGGTGGCGACGAAGCCCGGGACCAGACGCGGATCATCGGCCGGGGGGGCCAGCAGGTCGCCGGGTCCGAGGTCACCCGGCCGCACGCGGTCCTCCCACGGCAGCCACGGCGGTGCCAGCAGCGCGCCGGGGCCCGGAATCAGAACCACCTCACTGACGGTGGCACGGTCGGCACCGGGGTAGCCGGCCAGAACCACCGCCCATTGCCAACCCTGATAGCCCGGCAGAGTAGCCCCGAAGCGATGGGTAGCCGCGGCCTCGTCGGCGAATTCGATACCGAGGTACTCCCCGACGTTGTCGCCGCTGAACTCGACGATCGCCTCGCGTGCCTGCTCGACCGCCCCGTGCAGGAGTGCCGCAACGGCGTCCGTCGGCACCGATGGTGAGTCCGGTGCTGTGGGTACGGCGGTGTCCGTCGTGCTGTTCATCACCGATGATCTTGCCTCACCCGACCTCGGCGCGGCCACACCGGTCGACTGCACGCCCGCGCCGCGCGCATGAGGGACAATCAATACCGTGTCCGGACGGCGGCGTGTGCACCCCAGCGCGGAGCACCGTGTGCACCCCAGCGCGGAGCGCCGTGTGCACCCCGATGCGGAGTCGACACCCCGGGTGAATCGCCGCGAGCATCCCGGCGTGGCCCGCGCACATCCCGGCATGGCCCAGTACCCCCCCGACGATCGCCGGCCACCCGGGGAGCCCAGACCACCCGGGGAGCCCAGGGATCCTTCGGACCGGGCGAATCGCTTCCTGCCCCCCCTCGACGCCGATCGCGTCCGGACCCGGGCATTCGCCGCGGACCCCGATGGATTCGGCGAGGATCCCGGTTTCGGACCCACCGAGGGGCGAGGCCCCCGCAGCACTGCCGCCCGCAGTCGCGAGATGGGGTCGCGGATGTATGACATGGTGCAGCGCGCCGCGAAGGCCGACGGCGCCGACAAGTCCGGCCTAACCGCTCTCACCTGGCCGGTGGTGGCCAACTTCGCGGTGGACTCCGCGATGGCCGTGGCGTTGGCCAACACGCTGTTCTTCGCGGCGGCAACCGGCGAGAGCAAGGGGCGCGTTGCGCTGTACCTACTCATCACGATCGCCCCGTTCGCAGTGATTGCGCCATTGATCGGGCCGGCCCTGGACCGAGTTCAGCACGGCCGTCGGGCGGCACTGGCCGTCTCGTTTCTGCTGCGCACCGTGCTGGCGGTGGTGTTGATCATGAACTACGACGGCGCCACCGGCGGCTACCCGTCGTGGGTGCTCTATCCGTGCGCGCTGGGCATGATGGTGCTGTCCAAGTCGTTCACCGTGCTGCGCAGTGCGGTGACCCCGCGGGTGATGCCTCCGACGATCGATCTGGTCCGGATGAACTCCCGGCTGACGATGTTCGGCCTCATCGGCGGCACGATCGTCGGCGGTGGTGTTGCGGCGGGCATCGAGTACGTGTTCTCCACGCTGTTCGGGCTTCCCGGAGCATTGTTCGTCGTGGTTTTCGTTACCATCGCCGGCGCCTCGCTCGCGATGCGTATCCCACGCTGGGTGGAGGTCACCGAGGGTGAGGTTCCCACCACCCTGAGCTATCACGGCGCCGGCAAGTCCGGGGACTTTTCCTGGCTCGACGAGGAGGCCACCGAAGTCATCGAATCCCCGCGACAACCGCTGGGGCGCAACATCATCACCGCTCTGTGGGGTAACTGCACGATCAAGGCGATGGTCGGATTCCTGTTTCTCTATCCGGCGTTCGTCGCCAAATCGCAGGACGCCAGCGGCTGGGTGCAACTCGGGATCCTCGGGATGATCGGCCTGGCCGCGGGTATCGGCAATTTCGGCGGCAACTTCGCCGCCGCCCGTCTGCAGTTGGGCCGGCCCTCGGTTCTGGTCGTCCGGGCGGCTATCGCGGTGACCGCCGCGGCACTGGCGGCGGCGGTCGCCGGGAACCTCATCGCTGCGGCAGTGGCCGCGTTAGTGACCTCGGGCGCCAGCGCTATCGCCAAGGCTTCGCTGGACGCCTCGCTGCAGGACGACCTCCCCGAGGAGTCTCGCGCTTCGGCATTCGGTCGCTCGGAGTCGGCGCTGCAGTTGGCCTGGGTTCTCGGCGGCGCGCTCGGCGTACTGGTCTACACCGAACTGTGGGTCGGCTTCACCGCGATCAGCGCAGTGTTGCTCCTCGGCCTGGCGCAGACCGTGGTGAGCCACCGCGGCGCCTCGCTGATACCCGGTTTCGGCGGCAACCGGCCGGTGCTGGCCGAGCCGGAGAGCCGCACCGCGGTGCCGCACCGGTGAGGCGGGCCACTGGCTGGGTCATCGCCGCACTCGTGCTAATCGCCTCGGTCGGTGCCGGCGTCGGTGCCTGGCTGCATACCCGCCACGACGGCACCGCTCTGCCCGAGATCAGCGTCTACTCCCAGGGCGAGACCGTTCGGGTGGGGCCTTTCCTGTACTGCAACGTGATTGACCTCAACGACTGCGCCCAAAGCGCTGCGCCGGGACGACTTTCGGTGGGTGAAAGCTCTCCGGTTCAGCTTTCGGTGCCGAGTGCGATCAGCCGGGCGCCGTGGCGGCTGTTGAAGGTTTACGCCGACGAACGCGACACCACCACCACCGTCTACCGACCCGACACCACCCTCGCGGTAACGATCCCGACCGTTGATCCGCAGCGCGGCCGGGTGGTCGGCTTGGTGGTGCAGCTGCTCACCCTCGTGCAGGACGAGAACGGTGAGTTGCTCGACCTGCCGCACGCCGAATGGTCGGTGCAGTTGGCGTGGAATTAGGTTCGCCGGTCGCGTCGGTCGGCACGGGAGATGACTACGCGTCGAGTTCGCGCGCAACTGCCTGGACGACCTCCGAGACCCGGCGCGCGATTTTGCGGTCGGGGTAACGGCCCTTGCGCAACTCGGGCTGAACAGCGCCCTCCAGCAGACTGATCATGTCCTCAACCATGCCGTGCAACTCGTCGGGAGTGTGCTTGTGCTCGGCGGCCGCAGCCTCCCGGCGGGTCCGGGTCAGGCTCGGCGGGGCGTCGACCAGTGTGACACTGAGCGCCTGCGGGCCACGTCGACCCGACGCCAACCCGAACTCAACTTTCTGGCCGGCTTTAAGGTCCTCAACGCCCTCGGGTAGGGCCGAGGAGCGCACGTAAACGTCCTCGCCGTCCTCCTGGGAGAGGAAGCCGAATCCTTTGTCGGCGTCGTACCACTTCACCTTGCCGGTCGGCACTGGTCTCACCTGCTCGTCTCATGGAGGCATTCGGACGGGAAAACATGACGACGCGTCCCGTTGGGCAGGACGCGTGAGGCGATCCTACTCAACACCGGCCACCCGAGTTGCCCGGTTGTGTTCGGTAGGGTGATGAGACTCGCGGAGGTGATATGCGCCTACTCCTGAACATCATCTGGTTGTTGTTCGGCGGTTTGTGGCTTGCGCTGGGTTATCTGCTGGCGGCCCTGATCTGTTTCGTGCTCATCGTCACGATCCCGTTCGGGTTCGCCTCCCTGCGAATCGCGGCGTACGCACTGTGGCCCTTCGGCCGGACCATTGTCGACAAGCCGGGGCCCCGTCCCGGCGCCCTGGTCGGGAATGTCCTGTGGGTTCTGCTGTGTGGTCTATGGCTGGCCATCGGACACGTTGTTACCGCGGTCGCGATGGCGATCACGATCATCGGAATCCCGCTGGCATTGGCCAATCTCAAGTTGATACCGGTCTCGTTGATGCCGCTGGGCAAGGAGATCGTCCCCGTCGACCGCGAACCGGCACGCCAATGACGCCGATCGCGCTTGGCCTGCCCGCCGTCCGCCGGAATCCGGACGCTGCCGTGGACGACATGCCTCGGCAGGGCCCGCTGGTCGATACCTTCGGCCGGATGGCGAGTGATCTGCGGGTCTCGCTCACCGACCGGTGCAACCTCCGCTGTACCTACTGCATGCCGGCCGAGGGCCTGGACTGGTTGCCAGGCCAGGACCTTCTGACACCCGACGAGCTGACCCGGCTGTTGCGATTGGCGGTGACCCGCCTGGGAATCACCAGTATCCGCTTCACCGGCGGCGAGCCTCTGCTCTATCGAGGGCTGGAGCACATCATCGCCGCGACCGCCCGGTTGGCGCCGCGGCCCGAGATCGCATTGACGACCAACGGGGTGGGGTTGGCCGCGCGCGCCCGTGGCCTGGCGGCCGCCGGCCTGGACCGGGTGAACGTCTCGCTGGACACCCTCGACCCCGGGCACTTCGCCACCATTACCCGCCGCGATCGGCTCGGCGACGTTCTCGATGGCCTTGCCGCGGCCGCCGCCGCGGGGTTGGGCCCGATCAAGGTTAACGCCGTTCTTGATCCCGAATCCGGCCCCGGCGATGCGGCCGCGCTCCTGCGCTTCTGCCTGCGCCATGGTTACCAGTTGCGGATCATCGAGCAGATGCCTCTCGATGCGGGCCACCGGTGGCGCCGCGAGTCGGCGATCAGCGCACTCGATATCGAGGCGACACTGCGCACCGAGTTCGATCTGCGTGCCGATCCCGCTCCACGGGGCTCGGCGCCGGCACGGCTGTGGCTGGTCGACGGCGGGCCATCGACAGTCGGAATCATCGCGTCGGTGTCGGAGGCGTTTTGCGCAGCCTGCGACCGGACCCGGCTCACCGCGGACGGCCAGGTGCGCAACTGTCTGTTCGCGACCGAGGAGACCGACCTGCGCGGGTTGCTTCGCAGTGGCGCCGACGACGCCACACTCGACATCGCGTGGCGCACCGCAATGTGGCACAAGGCCGCCGGGCATGGCATTAACGACCCCGGTTTCGTGCAGCCGCAACGACCGATGAGCGCGATCGGGGGCTGACTATGACCGACGTCACCATCGCCGTGCCGGTCACCGTCCGGTTCTTTGCCGCCGCCCAGCACGTCGCCGGAACGCCCGCCGCGGAACTGATGCTCGGCCCGGGTGCGACGATCGCGGACGCTATCGCGGAACTGTGTGGTCAGAGTGACGAAATGGCGTTGGTGTTACAGAAGTGCTCCTATCTATGCGACGGAGTCGCGGTCCGCGACCTCCGCGCTTCGCTGCGACCCCATCAAACCCTTGATGTCCTGCCGCCGTTTGCCGGCGGCTAGCAGTGATTTAGGTCACATCACAGCAACGTCACGGGTCGGCCTCCGCCTGATCACGCGGCCACTCAAGCTGGGCTAACGCTGGGGTTTTCCCGGCACCGCGAGGGCTGCCGGCCCGGGAAACGCACCCGGACCGAAAAGATGACGCGCCCTCAGCCAGCCGATACCGTTTGATTTGCCCGCCCGCACACCGCGGCGGGCCCTCGGCCGGAACCTTGTTTCGAACGCCGACCACTTGACCTCGCAAGCGCGTGGCAGAGAGGACTCACGCCATGGCCGGACGCCACCGTAAGCCCACGACTTCGACGGTCAACGTCGCCAAGATCGCCCTCACCGGCGCAGCCATCGGCGGCGTCTTTATCGGCGGCGCCGCTGGGGCATCGGCGGCGACCGACGCCGAATGGGACCGGGTGGCCAGTTGTGAGTCCAGCGGCAACTGGGCCATCAACACCGGGAACGGCTACCACGGCGGACTGCAGTTCGCCCCGAGCACCTGGTCCGGGCATGGCGGCGGCGAGTTCGCCCCGGCGGCCAATCTGGCCACCCGGGAGGAGCAGATCGCCGTCGCCGAGCGGGTGCTGGCTAATCAGGGCAAGGGTGCCTGGCCGGTCTGTGGCCGTGGCTTGTCCGGCCCGACTCCGCGCACCATTGCCAGTGCGCCGGCGGCCACCGAGGATGACGCCATCATCGACGAGGCCGACGCCGTCGCCGTCGCCGAGGATGTTGTCACGATCGGGTTCGATAGTGCTTCCGGCGACGCCACCGTCAGCCCAGCCGGGTGGAACGGCACTGCATCCCAATCTTCAGCACCCCAATCTCCAGCACCCGCGGATCCGGTGCTCGCCGATCCCGCACCCGCGGATCCGGTGCTCGCCGATTCCGCGCCCGCTGACGTTCCGGTGCCCGCGCCGACGACCATGCCGGTCGCGCCCGCAAGTACGGCATCGCCCGATATCACCGCATCTGCCGCCGGCACACCGACTGCTGACGTCATCCCACCTGCGGACATCACCCCACCTGCGGACGGCACGCCACCTGCGGACATCACCCCGGTTTCCGATGCCGCCCCGGGGGCGGCCCCGGCCGGTGAACCGACCGCGCCCACCCCGGCAATCATCGCGGCCGCGCCAACCGACGGCGCGCAGCATCTGCCGAGCCCCGATAGCCTGCCGCCGGGCACCAGTGACGCGCCGGTCGGTCCGGAAACCAACCCCAACGTGAGCTACCTCAAGGATCTGTGGAACGCAATCCAGAACAAGGAGGTCGACCGTAACGACCTCCTGCTGGCCCTGACACAGCGCTCACTGACCGGCCCGCTGCCGGGTGGCAGCATTCCAACAGCGGTGGTGGGGGACGGGTCGGCTGCGGCAATGACCCCGGTGCTTACCCCAGTCCCCGCAGGCCCAGTCCCCGCAGGCCCAGTCCCCGCGGCCCCAGTAGTCCCCGCGGCTGAGTAACACGCCGACCGGGCGTCAGGCCGAATTCACCCACTCGTCGCTGCCGTCGGCGAAGAACTGGTGTTTCCACACCGGTATGGCCTCCTTGACACGATCGACGACCACCGCGCAGGTGTCGAACGCCGCACCCCGGTGGTCGGCCGAGACGGCGACGACCAGCGCGGCGTCACCCACCTGCAGGGGCCCGACCCGATGACTCGCGGCAATCGCGTGCACGCCTGACGAGTGCGCCGCTACCTCGGCCGCTACCGCGGCCAGCACCTCGAACAGGCGCTGCTCTGCGTGCGGGTGCGCCGAGTACTCCAGGCGTAGCACCTGCCGGCCGGCGTCGTGGTTGCGCACCACGCCGGCGAAGCCGACCACGGCGCCGACGGTATCCCCGGACACGAGATCCTCGTGGTCGGAAAGTTCGATCGGAGCCTCGGTCACCGCCGCGCGCAGGATTCGCGTCATCGGTGGTCCCCCCCGCCGAGTTGATCCAGCGCATGATCGAGCACATCGGCCAGCACCGCGAGGCCATCGCGGACGCCACCCGTCGAACCGGGCAGGTTGACGACCAGGGTGCGGCCGGCCACTCCGCAGACCCCGCGGGACAGCACCGAGGTCGGCACCGTCGGCAGACCGGAACGCCGGATGGCGTCGGCCAATCCCGGGATCTGATAGTCGATCACCGCCAACGTGGCCTCCGGGGTGGTGTCGGTGGGCGATATTCCGGTTCCCCCGGAGGTGACGACGACGTCGGCATTCTGCGCCAGCGCGGTACGCAGCGCCTCGTGCACCGGCTCGCCGTCGGGCACCACCGCAGCAGCGGCGACATCGAAACCGCGGGCGGCAAACCAGTCGCGGATGATCGGCCCGCACCGGTCGTCGTAGATACCGGCGGCGGCGCGGGTAGACGCGATCACCACCCGCGCGACCCTCACCTGTCGGCGGTCCACATTCCGGTCTTGCCCCCCTCTTTGGACACGACGCGGATACCGTCGAGCCGAGCAGCGGGGTCGACGGCCTTGATCATGTCGTAGACGGTCAGCGCGGCGACCGTCACCGCGGTCAGT
>SYAA01000192.1 GCA_005789055.1 Actinomycetota bacterium | reverse complement strand
TGCACCTTCATCCCGTCCGGCTCGACGACGACGACGTCGCGGACTACTACGAGGGATTCTCCAACGCCACCCTGTGGCCGCTCTATCACGACCTGATCGTCAAGCCCGTCTACGAGCGCCGTTGGTGGGACCGCTACGTCGACGTCAACCGGCGCTTTGCGGAAGCCACCTCACGGGCTGCGGCCCCGGGCGCCACGGTCTGGGTCCAGGACTACCAGTTGCAACTGGTGCCGAAGATGCTTCGCAGCCTCCGGCCCGACCTCACCATCGGGTTCTTCATGCACATCCCGTTTCCGCCGGTGGAGATCTTCATGCAGATGCCGTGGCGCACCGAGATCATTGAAGGGTTGCTGGGCGCCGATCTCGTCGGATTTCATCTCGCCGGTGGCGCGCAGAACTTTCTGCTCCTGGCGCGGCGACTGGCCGGAGCCGAGACGTCACGCGCCTCCATCGGGGTGCGGTCCCGATTCGGCGAGGTCGACCTCGGTTACCGCAAAGTCAAGGTGGGCGCTTTTCCCATCTCCATCGACTCGGCAGAACTCGACCTCAGAGCACGTGACGCCAACATCCGTCGCCGCGCCAAGGAGATTCGGGCCGAGTTGGGAAACCCGCGGAAGATCCTGCTCGGGGTGGACCGACTCGACTACACCAAGGGAATCGAGGTTCGGCTCAGGGCGTTCGCCGAATTGCTTGCCGAAGGCCGGGCCAAGCGCGACGACACCGTCCTCATACAGCTGGCGACGCCCAGCCGGGAACGAGTCGACAGCTACCGCCTGTTGCGCAACGACATCGAGCGACAGGTCGGCCACATCAATGGCGAATACAGCGAGGTCGGCCATCAGGTGGTCCGGTACATGCACCGGGCTGTACCGCGCGACGAACTGATCGCCTTCTTCGTTGCCAGCGATGTCATGCTGGTCACCGCTCTGCGGGATGGCATGAACCTGGTGGCAAAGGAGTACGTCGCCTGCCGCAGCGATCTTGGTGGAGCTCTGGTTCTCAGCGAATTCACCGGTGCGGCAGCCGAATTGCGTCAAGCCTATTTGACCAACCCGCATGACCCCGAGGGCGTCAAGGACGCCATCGAGTCCGCCCTGAACCAAACACCCGAGGAGGGCCGGCGCCGCATGCGCGCGTTGCGACGTCAGGTTCTGACCCATGACCTAGACCGGTGGGCGAGGTCGTTTCTCGACGCATTGGCCAGCACAAAGTCGGGCTAGCCGTCAGTCCGGCATCAGGCCCGTCGCGCCAAAGGTGCGTTCCGGGTCGCGACCGGCGAAGTACTCGCGCATCGAGGCACTCAGCGCCGCCGGGTCCCAGGACTGGCCGTCAGCGTTGAAGTGGTGCTCGGCCGTCGGCGCCGCCATCAGCGCAACGGTTGGCCCGTACACCACGAACACCTGCCCGTTGACCGCATCGGCTGCCGGTGAGGCCAAGAAGCGCACCAGGCTGACCACATGTTCGGGTGAAAGCGGATCGATCGCGCCGTCGGCCAACTCCGGCGCCGCACCGAAGACATCGGCCGTCATCGCGGTCCGTGCTCGGGGGCAGATCGCGTTGGCGCACACTCCGTAGCGTCCCAGGGCGCGGGCCGCGGTGAGGGTGAGTGCGGTGATGCCGGCCTTTGCCGCCCCGTAGTTGGCCTGCCCGACCGGCCCCATCAGACCCGCCTCCGAGGAGGTGTTGATGATCCGGCCGTACACCGATCCGCCGGTCTCCTTCGCGCGATTTCTCCAGTAGGTGGCGGCATTGCGGGTGAGCAGGAAATGGCCGCGAAGGTGCACGGCGATGACCGCGTCCCAATCCTCATCGGTCATGTTGAACAACATCCGGTCCCGGGTGATACCGGCATTGTTGACCACGATGTCGAGCCCGCCGAGGTCCTCGGCACAGGTGATGATTTCATCGGCGGTGCTTCGCGCGCTGATGTCACCGGCAACCGCGACGGCCTTGGCGCCGGCGCTACCGATCTCATCGAGCACGTCGGAGACATCAAGAGCGGCCGCCATGTCGTTAACGACGACGGTGGCCCCAGAGCGGGCCAGTCCGATCGCCTCAGCGCGACCCAGGCCTGCCGCTGCCCCGGTGACCACCGCAACGCGACCGGACAGATCGGTCATTTGCTCATTCGCGCTCAAATTATGAATACCTCTAGTCCAGCCGTGTCAGCGCCGCGCGCGGGCATTCGGCGATGGCTTGTTCGGCCAAGTCCTCCTGATCGGCCGGGATGGGGTCGGCCGTCACAATCACATAGTCCTCGTCGTCCAGTTCGAACAACTCGGGCGCAATTCCCAGACAGACGGCGTTACCCTCACAGCGATCACGGTCGACGGCGATTCGCATCACTACCTCCTTTTGGTCCCGGCTCCGTGGCGTGCCGGCCCTGTGGCAACACCACGATACGACCGGACCTGTCGGCCGCTGGTCTGACGCCGCTGGAAACTCAGACTAGAACGTGTTACAACCAAGGGGGGCGGCGGGTCGCCCCCCACCATCGAGCGCGGAGGTCGGATCGCATGCGGATCAGCTACACACCCGAGCAGGAGCAGTTGCAACGCGAGTTGCGGGCCTACTTCGCCGGCCTGATCACCCCGGAGCGCCGCGAGGCCCTGATGTCCACCAGCGGCGAATACGGCAGCGGGGACGTCTATCGCGAAACGGTGGCGCAGATGGGCCGCGACGGCTGGCTGGCCCTGGGCTGGCCGGTGGAATACGGCGGCCAGGCCCGTTCCACCATGGACCAACTCATCTTCACCGACGAAGCGGCCGTCGCCGGCGCCCCGGTCCCGTTCCTGACGATCAACAGCGTCGCACCGACCATCATGGCGTTCGGCACCGAGGAGCAAAAGAAGTTCTACCTGCCCAAGATCGCCTCGGGCGACATCCACTTCTCAATCGGTTACTCCGAGCCGGGTGCGGGCACCGATCTCGCGGCGCTGCGCACCACCGCCGTCCGTGAAGGCGACGAGTACGTGATCAACGGCCAGAAGATGTGGACCAGCCTGATCCTGTACGCCGATTACGTCTGGCTCGCGGTGCGCACCAACACCGAGGCCAAGAAGCACCGCGGCATCTCGGTGCTGATCGTGCCCACCAACGCCGAGGGCTTCTCCTGGACGCCGGTGCACACGATGGCCGGCGCCGGCACCAGCGCGACCTACTACTCCGATGTGCGGGTTCCGGTCGGTAACCGGGTCGGGGAGGAAAACGGCGGCTGGAAGCTGGTCACCAACCAGCTCAACCACGAACGGGTGGCCCTGGTCTCCGCACAGCCGATTTTCACCGCGCTCAACCAGGTTCGTGAGTGGGCGCAGAACACCAAGGACGCCCGTGGTGCGCGGCTCATCGATTCCGAATGGGTGCAACTCAACCTGGCCCGCGTCCACGCCAAGGCCGAATACCTGAAGTTGATCAACTGGGAACTGGCCTCCGCCGAAGCTGAGGCACCCTCGGCGGCGGACGCCTCTGCGGCCAAGGTGTTCGGCACCGAATTCGCCACCGAGGCCTACCGGCTGCTCATGGAGATCCTGGGCCCGTCGGCCACCCTGCGCCAGGAGTCACCGGGCGCGCTGCTGCGCGGCCGTGTCGAACGGATGCATCGCTCGTCACTGATTCTCACCTTCGGCGGCGGAACCAACGAGGTCCAGCGCGACATCATTGGCATGACGGCGCTGGGTCTGCCCAGGGCTAATCGCTAAGAAATCAAGGAAGCGACATGGATTTCACCAAACCAGAAGCAGCGCAAGACCTTTCCGGACTGGTCGGCACCATCGCCGAAGCAGTATGCACGCCGCAGCACCAGCGCGAACTGGATGGGTGCGAGCAGCGCTTCGACACCGCGCTGTGGGGCAAGCTCATCGACGCCGACATTCTCAGCACGGCCGCGCCCGAATCGGTCGGCGGAGGTGGATTCGGCGTGCTCGAACAAACCGCCATCCTCACAGCTTTGGGTCGCCAAATCGCGGCGGTTCCCTACCTGGAGTCAGTGGTCCTCAGTGCCGGCGCGCTGGCGCGCTTCGGCTCAGCGGAGTTGCGACAGGCCTGGGCTGTCCCGGCCGTCGCCGGCCAGAAGATACTGACGGCCGCCCTCGACGGCGAACTCGGGCAAGGGCCGGTACAGGCAACCGCATCCGGAGACGGCTTCCGACTCACCGGGACCCGCACCCAGGTTCCCTACGGTCCGGTCGCAGACGCGTTCCTGGTGCCTGCCGACACCAATGCCGGCACGAAGGTCTTCCTGGTTGACGTCAAGGATCCGGGCGTCTCGGTGATCGCCCTTCGCACGACCGGACAGAACAGTTCCGGCGAACTCGAACTGGCGGGCGTTGAGGTCGGCGCGGACCGGGTCGTCGGCGCGGCCGACGTCGCCGATTGGCTGGCCTCAACACGGGCCGTGGGCATGACGGCTTTCCAGTTCGGCGTGCTGCAACGCGCGTTGGAATTGACCGCCGAATACGCCCGCACCCGCGAACAGTTCGACCGACCGATCGGCAGCTTCCAGGCAGTCTCCCAGCGCCTGGCCGACGACTACATCGACATCCAGGGCCTGCGGTTGACGCTGCAGCAGGCGTCCTGGCGGCTCTCCGAGGATCTGCCCGCCGACACCGAAGTGGCGACCGCAGCGTTCTGGGCGGCCGAAGCCGGCCACCGGGTGGCCCACACCACCGTCCACGTCCACGGCGGGGTGGGTATCGACATCGACCATCCGGTGCACCGCTACTTCATCACCGCCAAGCAAACTGAGTTCGCTCTCGGTGGCGCAACATCGCGGTTGCTCGCCATCGGCCGAGAGTTGGCCGACACCCCTGCCTGAGTCGTCGCAGCCCACCGTCACCAGGCTGCTGGAGCCACTCGCCGAGGTCGACGATCGCGGGATCCACGGCGGTGACGGCACCTACGCGACCTGGCGTGAGCACACCCAGACCGCCGCCGACATTGCCGCGCTGCTGAGGTCGCGGATGAATCCGAATCAGCCGCCGCATGTCGGTGTACTGCTGGGCAACACGCCGCTGTTCTCGGCGGTCCTGGTGGCGGCTGGGCTCAGCGGCATTGTTCCGGTCGGCCTGAACCCGACCCGCCGCGGCGCGGCATTGCGCCGCGATATCAGCCACGCCGACTGCCAACTGGTGCTCGCCGACGGCGACATCGATTCCTACGGCGCCGACTGGATACCGGACGCACTGGCGGTGCTCGACGTCGACGGACCTGACTGGTCGGAGGAATTGGCCGCGTTCCGGGGCTCGCAGATCACCGCCACCAAGTCCTCCTTCGACGAGCTATTCATGCTCATCTTCACGTCCGGCACGAGCGGCGAACCCAAGGCGGTGCGCTGCACCCACGAGAAGGTGGCCGGTCCCGGCGTCATGCTGGCCCAGCGATTCGGGCTGGGGCCCGCCGACACCTGCTACCTGTCGATGCCGCTGTTCCACTCCAATGCGGTGATGGCGGGCTGGGCACCGGCGGTCGCTGCCGGGGCATCGATCGCGTTGCGCCGCAAGTTCTCCGCGTCGCAGTTCTTCCCCGACGTCCGACGTTTCGGTGCGACGTATGCCAACTATGTCGGCAAACCGATGTCCTACATCCTCGCAACAGCGCCGCGGCCCGACGATGCCGATAATCCGCTGCGGATCATGTACGGCAATGAGGGCGCGCCGCGGGATATCAACCGGTTTGCGGCACGGTTCGGTGTCGCCGTCGTTGACGGGTTCGGCTCGAGCGAGGGCGGGGTGTCGATCGCCCGCACACCTGATACTCCGGAGGCCTCGCTGGGTCCGCTCACCGACGATCTTGCGATCCTCGACACCGAGACGGGTGAACCGTGCCAACCCGGCGTGGTCGGCGAACTGGTGAACATCGCCGGTGCCGGCCAGTTCCGGGGCTATTACAAAGATCCGGACGCCGAGGCGCAGCGGATGATCGGCGGTGCCTACCACAGCGGCGATCTGGCCTACCGCGACGAGGCGGGCTTCGTGTACTTCGCCGGCCGGCTGGGCGACTGGATGCGGGTGGACGGCGAGAACCTTGGCACCGCGCCGATCGAGCGGGTGTTGATGCGTTACCCGGACGTGGTCGAGGCGGCGGTGTACGGAATTCCGGATCCGGCTGTCGGCGATCGGGTGATGGCGGCACTGGTGCTCGCCGACGGGGTCGAGTTCGACTCGGCGGCGTTCCGAACGTTTCTCAGCGCGCAGGCCGATCTCGGGAGAAAGCAGTGGCCGGCATTCGTGCGAGTAGGTTCGTCACTGCCCCGGACCGAGACGTTCAAGGTCATCAAGCGCCGACTGTCGGCAGAAGCGCTCGACTGCGACGATCCGGTATTCGAGATACCGCGTTAATCACCTAGCGACGGCATGGTGGCCTCAATCAGGTGCGGGCCAGGCTCGTCGAAGGCCCATCGCAGCGCATCGGCCAATTCCTCCGCCGTGGCGACACGTCGGGCCGGTACGCCCATGCCCTCGGCGATCCGCACGAAATCCAGAGCGGGAGAGGTTAAATCGAGAAGTGCCTTAGCTTTTGGGCCCGGCTGCTGCCCACCGCTCTGAGCGCCCACCCGTTGCAACTCCATGCGCAGGATGTCGTAGGCGTGATTGGCGTAGACCACCGTGGTGATGTCGAGGCATTCTCGAGCGTGGCTCCACAGCGCAGAAATGGTGTACATCGCCGATCCGTCCGACTCAAGGCACAACACCGGCCGGTCCGGAGCGGCGATTGCGGCCCCGAGTGCCACCGGAAGCGCATAACCGATCGCGCCACCGGTCAACGTCAGCCAGTCATGCGCCGGTGCGCCCGCGGTGGCCGTCGGTAGGAGAAACCCGGAGGTATTGGCCTCGTCGACGACGATCGCCCGTTCGGGAAGCAGTGCGCAGATCACCTCCGCGGACGTCTGCGCCGTCAGCGGCCCGGTGGGAATCGCCGGACGAGACCCTGTCGCCGTGACGGCAACCGCATCGGGTGCGATCGCATCGGCCAGGGCGGCGAGCGTGGCGGCGGCGCCCCGGGGCCCGGACAACGTCTGCACAGCGCAACCCTCCGGGGTCAGGTCGCTGGGCTTGCCCGGATAGGCGAAAAACGACACCGGCGACGCCGCACCGGCCAGGATCAGATGCTTGATGCCCGCCAGTTGCGCGGTCGCCATTTCGGCGAGGTAGGCGATGCGGTCGACGGCTGGCAGGCCGGCCCCGCGCTCCAGTCGGGCCGGGAATGTCTCGCAGAACAGCTTCGCGCCGAAGGTCTGTGCCAGCCGGGCCGCCGCGTTCAGACCCGCCGACCGGGTGGCGTCCCCACCGATGAGGATCGCTGCGGGCTCACCGGATCGAAGCGCGGATGCCGCCGCGTC
>SYAA01000191.1 GCA_005789055.1 Actinomycetota bacterium | reverse complement strand
TCGACAGCGTGCAGATCACCCTGGCCGCGGACATCGGCCTGGGCGGCCGGGCCGGCTACTACGACGGCATCGGGGCCGCTCGCGACGTGATCCAGAATCACCTATTGCAACTGCTGGCCCTGACGGCGATGGAAGAGCCGGTCAGTTTCGGACCCGAAGAGGTCAAAGCCGAGAAGATCAAGGTGCTTGCCGCCACCCGACTGGCCGAACCGCTGGATCTGACCACCGCGCGAGGGCAGTATGCGGCCGGCTGGCAGGGCGGCGAGAAGGTGGTCGGCCTGCTCGACGAAGAAGGCTTCTCCGCGACGTCCACCACGGAGACGTTCGCGGCGATCGCCCTGGAGGTCGACACAAGGCGCTGGGCGGGCGTGCCGTTCTACCTGCGAACCGGAAAACGCCTGGGCCGTCGGGTCACCGAGATCGCGCTGATGTTCAAGCGTGCGCCCCATCTGCCGTTCGACGCCACCATGACCGAGGAACTCGGTCAGAACGCATTGGTATTCCGGGTACAGCCCGATGAGGGCATCACCTTGCGCTTCGGTTCGAAGGTTCCGGGCAGCGCCATGGAGGTGCGCGACGTCAACATGGACTTCTCCTACGGTTCGGCCTTCGCCGAGGACTCACCGGAAGCTTACGAACGCCTGATCCTCGACGTGCTGCTCGGAGAGCCCTCACTGTTCCCGGTCGCCACCGAGGTCGAATTGTCCTGGAAGATACTGGATCCCGCGCTGGCGTACTGGGCCGCACACGGCACACCCGATCCCTACGAATCCGGCACCTGGGGACCGGATTCTGCGGTCGAGATGCTCGCGCGGTCCGGTCGGACCTGGCGGCGGCCATGACGAGCCGGTACCCGACGAGTCCTCACGCAAGGAGGCACCACCTGTGATCGTCGATCTGCCGGATACCACGACCAACGACGTCAACAAGCGAATCACCTCGCTGCGCGAGGAGGGCGGCGCGATCACCCTCGGCCGGGTACTGACCCTGGTGGTGGCGCCCGACACCGAGGACCTCGTGGAGGATTCCATCGACGCCGCCACCTCAGCCAGTCGGGAGCATCCCTGCCGGATCATCGTGGTGGTGCCCACCGATCGGCTGGCCTCCGAACCGCGCCTGGACGGCCAACTCCGCGTCGGTGGTGACGCCGGCGCCGGCGAAGTGGTGGTGCTGCGCACCTCGGGTCCGCTGGCGTCGCACGCCAGCAGTGTGGTGTTGCCCTTCCTCCTGCCGGATACCCCGGTGGTGGCGTGGTGGCCGGGATCCTGCCCGGAGGTGCCGTCACAGGATCCGTTGGGCCGCTTGGCTGTTCGCCGTATCACCGACGCGACTGGCGCACCGAATCCGTTGGAGTCATTGCGCAGCCGGCTGCGGGGCTACGCCCAGGGTGACACCGACCTGGCATGGAGCCGGATCACCTACTGGCGGGCACTGCTCGCTTCGGCACTGGACCAGCCGCCGTACGAGGAGGTCAGTTCCGCGCTGGTGTCGGGCCGGCAAGAAGAGCCCGCTCTCGACATCTTGGCCGGCTGGTTGGCGAGCCGCATCGGGGGAACCGTCAGACGCGAGATCGGTGACCTCAAGGTGGAGCTGATCCGACCCAGCGAGACCATCACGTTGAGCCGCCCACAGGACGGGTCCACAGCCACCCTGACCCGCACCGGTCGACCCGCTGCGCAGTTACCGCTGCAGCGCCGCGAGACCCGCGAATGTCTGGCCGAGGATCTGCGCCGACTCGACGCCGACGAGGTCTATCACGGGGCGCTGGCCGGCATCGAGAAGGTTCAGTACCCGTCGGGCGGGAACGCTTGACGGTGGGTGTGCGCGTCGAAACCTATCCCGATGCCGACGCACTGGTGGCGGCCACCGGCGACCGATTGGCGGCGGCGATCGCCGGGGCGATCGCAGAACGTGGGCGCGCGCTGATCGTCCTGACCGGCGGCGGCACCGGTATCGGACTTCTCACCCGATTGCGCACACACGACGTCGACTGGGCACGAGTCCACCTGTTCTGGGGCGATGACCGCTACGTGCCCCGCGACGACGACGAGCGCAACGAGAAGCAGGCCCGCGAGGCTCTGCTCGACCACGTGGACATCCCGGCTGGCAACATCCACCCGATGCCGGCCGACGACGGCGAATTCGGCGCCGATCTCGATGCCGCCGCGGCGGCCTACTCCGACACCCTGGCCGCACTCGCCGACGCCGGGGAGTCGACGCCGGTCTTCGATGTGCACCTGCTCGGCATGGGCGGCGAAGGTCACGTCAACTCACTGTTCCCGGACACTCCGGCGGTGCGGGAGACCCACCGGATGGTCGTCGGCGTCCCGGATTCGCCCAAACCGCCGCCTCGCCGGATCACGCTGACATTGCCCGCCGTGCGCCGGTCCCGGGATGTCTGGCTGGTGGTGTCGGGTGCGGCCAAGGCCGACGCAGTGGCCGGCGCGGTGGCCGGAGCCGACCCGGTGGACCTGCCCGCCGCCGGAGCGATCGGCCTTCAGAACACGCTGTGGCTGCTCGACGTCGCCGCGGCGCGCGGGCTGAGCAGGCCAAATGTCTGAAATAGTCCTCTCTTCGTCGGCGGGGTAAACTTTGAAACCGCACCGGGTGTTCACCGCAGCGCAGAGTCCCTCGCTCAACGCCAACGGCCTCCATCACGTGCCGACGAAGCCTTCGAGATGAATCGAGAGAATTTGTGAGCGACCTGCAGCAGTCCTACAAGGATGTCCAAGCCCACTACGACCTGTCCGATGACTTTTTCAGCTTGTTCCTGGACCCGACGCTGACCTACACCTGCGCCTACTTTGCCGAGGACGACTACACACTCGAGCAAGCTCAGATGGCGAAGATCGACCTGGTGCTCGGCAAGTTGGATCTGAAACCCGGCATGACAGTTCTCGATATCGGCTGCGGCTGGGGGTCGGCGCTGGCCCGGGCGGCGGAAAAGTACGACGTCAACGTGATCGGGCTGACCATCAGCAAGAACCAGTACGAGCACGTGAAAGAACTCTTCGCGGGATTGCCGGGTGATCGCACCAAGGAGGTCCGGTTCCAGGCCTGGCAGGAGTTCGAGGGCAAGGTCGATCGAGTCTTCATGATCGGCTCGTTCGAGCACTTCGGGTTCGAGACCTACCCTGAGTTCTTCCGGAAGATGTACGCCGCACTGCCCGACGACGGACGCATCCTGCTGCACACGATCGTCGCGCACGACATCGACTTCTACCGCGATAACGGGATCGCCCTGACCATCAGCGATTTGAAGTTCATTCTGTTCATGGCCAAGACGATTTTCCCCGGCTGCCGACTGCCCTCTCCGGAGATCATCAAAGCGCGCACCTCGGAGGCCGGATTCAAAATCGAGCGCATCCAAGAACTGGGTCAGCACTACGCCCGCACCCTGGACATCTGGCACGCCAACCTGGTCGCTAACCGCGACGAGGCCATCCGGGTCTCCGGGCAGCTCGCCTACGACGACTACGACAAGTACATGATCGGGTGCGCCGACGGGTTCCGCAAAGGGATCGTCAACCTGATGCAGTTCACCATCGTCAAATAGCCGAC
>SYAA01000190.1 GCA_005789055.1 Actinomycetota bacterium | reverse complement strand
CGAAGTCGATGCCATGTGCGCCCGGTTCCACATCTCGGGCCTGCCGGTCGTCGACGGCGACGGTGGGTTGGTGGGCATCATCACCAACCGGGACATGCGTTTTGAAGTGGACATGGGCAAACGGGTGGCGGAGGTGATGACCAAGTCGCCGCTGATCACCGCTCAGCAGGGTGTCACCGCAGATGCGGCGCTCGGTCTCCTGCGGCGCAACAAGATTGAGAAGTTGCCCATCGTCGACGGGCACGGACGTCTGACCGGACTCATCACCGTCAAGGACTTCGTCAAGACTGAGAAGCACCCGCTGGCCACCAAGGACAGCGACGGCCGACTCCTGGTCGGTGCCGCGGTCGGTGTCGGCGATGACGCCTGGGACCGTGCCATGGCGCTGGTCGATGCCGGCGTCGATGTCTTGGTGGTCGACACCGCACACGCCCACAACCGACTGGTGCTGGACATGGTCGGCAAGGTCAAGGCGGAGGTGGGGGACCACGTCGAGATCGTCGGTGGCAACGTCGCCACCCGCGGTGCGGCCGCGGCTCTGGTCGAGGCGGGAGCCGATGCGGTCAAGGTGGGTGTGGGCCCGGGCTCGATCTGTACCACCCGAGTGGTTGCCGGCGTGGGCGCCCCGCAGATCACCGCCATCCTGGAAGCCGCCGCGGTCTGCGGTCCGGCCGGGGTGCCGGTGATCGCCGATGGGGGTCTGCAGTTCTCCGGTGATATCGCCAAGGCACTGGCTGCGGGCGCCTCCACGGCGATGCTGGGTTCGTTATTGGCCGGGACCGCGGAGGCACCCGGCGACTTGATTTTCGTCAACGGCAAGCAGTTCAAGAGCTATCGCGGAATGGGCTCGCTCGGTGCGATGCAGGGCCGCGGCGAGGGCAAGTCGTTCTCCAAGGACCGCTACTTCCAGGACGACGTGCTCTCCGAGGACAAGCTCGTGCCCGAGGGCATTGAGGGCCGGGTGCCTTTCCGTGGACCGCTGGCCACGGTGATCCATCAGCTCACCGGGGGCCTGCGGGCTGCGATGGGCTACACCGGCGCGCCCACCATCGCCGAACTGCAGCGGGCGAGGTTCGTTCAGATCACCGCCGCCGGGCTCAAGGAGAGCCACCCGCACGACATTGCCATGACCGTCGAAGCACCCAACTACTACACGCGGTAGGCACCCCAACATCATGCGTGACATGGTCGAAATCGGCATGGGCCGAACCGCTCGCCGGACATACGAACTCGCCGAGATCAACATCGTGCCCGCCCGACGTACGCGTTCGTCGCAGGACGTGTCGACCGCCTGGCAGCTGGATGCCTATCGGTTCGAAATCCCGGTCGTGGCGCACCCGACCGACGCCGTGGTCTCACCGGAGTTCGCGATCGAGCTGGGTCGCCTGGGCGGCTTGGGCGTCCTCAACGGTGAGGGCCTGATCGGTCGGCACGCCGATGTCGAGGCCAGGATCGCCGAGGTGATCTCGCTGGCCGACGACGCCGACCCGTCCGCTTCCATCCGGCTGCTCCAGCAGTTGCACGCCGCGCCGCTGGTGCCCGAACTGCTCGCCGCTGCGGTGGCCCGGATTCGCGAGGCCGGTGTCACCACCGCGGTGCGGGTCAGCCCGCAGAACGCCCAGGCGCTCACGCCGGCGCTGGTGTCGGCGGGCATCGACCTGCTGATCATCCAGGGCACCATCATCTCGGCGGAACGGGTGGCCTCCGACGCCGAGCCGCTGAACCTCAAGACCTTCATCTCCGAGCTCGACGTCCCGGTGGTGGCCGGCGGCGTGGCCGATCACCGCACGGCGCTGCACCTGATGCGTACCGGTGCGGCCGGTGTCATCGTTGGTTACGGTTCCACGCTGGGCGCCACCACCAGTGACGAGGTGCTGGGCATCAGTGTGCCGATGGCCACCGCAATCGCCGACGCCGCTGCGGCCCGTCGCGAATACCTCGACGAGACCGGCGGGCGGTACGTGCACGTGCTCGCCGACGGCGATATCCACACCTCCGGGGAACTCGCCAAAGCCATTGCCTGTGGTGCCGACGCGGTGTTACTCGGCACACCGTTGGCCACCGCCGCCGAGTCGCTCGGCGGCGGATGGTTCTGGCCGGCTGCTGCCGCGCACCCGTCGCTGCCCCGTGGCGCCCTGCTTCAGGTGGCACTCGGTGATCGGCCCTCGCTCGACGAGGTGCTCAACGGACCGTCGGATGACCCATTCGGCTCCTTGAATCTCGTCGGCGGGTTGCGTCGCTCCATGGCCAAGGCCGGGTACTGCGACCTCAAGGAGTTTCAGAAGGTGGGCCTGACCGTCGGTAGCTAGCCACGTCCGCCCTTAGACTGTGCCGGTGCAACCCGTCCTGGTGGTCGACTTCGGTGCCCAGTATGCCCAGTTGATCGCCCGGCGCGTCCGTGAGGCCAGGGTGTTCTCCGAGGTGATCCCGCATACCGCGACTCTCGAGGAGATCAAGGCCAAAAACCCCCGGGCGATCGTGTTGTCCGGCGGACCGGCCAGCGTGTACGCCGACGGCGCGCCGCAGCTCGACCCGGGCGTGTTCGACCTGGGGGTCCCGGTATTCGGAATCTGCTACGGATTTCAGGCCATGGCTCAGGCGCTCGGCGGCACTGTCGAGCGCACCGGCACCAGTGAGTACGGCCGCACTGAGCTCAATGTCCTTGGCGGCGAACTGCATTCGGGACTGCCCGGCGCGCAACCGGTATGGATGAGTCACGGTGACGCGGTGACCGTCGCGCCGGCTGGCTTCGAGGTGGTGGCGACTAGCCCCGGCGCTCCGGTGGCGGCCTTCGAGGATCGCCGCCGCGGACTCGCCGGGGTGCAGTACCACCCCGAGGTGATCCACACTCCACACGGCCAGCAGGTGCTCAGCCGCTTCCTGCACGACTTCGCCGGCATCGACGCGGATTGGACGCCGGCCAACATCGCCGAGACGCTCATCGACAGTGTCCGCGAGCAGATCGGTGACGGTCACGCCATCTGTGGACTGAGCGGGGGAGTGGATTCCGCGGTGGCGGCCGCGCTGGTGCAGCGGGCCATCGGCGATCGGCTGACATGTGTGTTCGTCGATCATGGCCTGTTGCGTGCCGGCGAACGCGCGCAGGTGCAGAGGGACTTCGTGGCGGCGACCGGTGCCCGACTGGTCACCATCGACGCCGAGGAGCGGTTCCTGGAGGCACTGTCGGGCGTGCGGGATCCGGAGGGCAAGCGAAAGATCATCGGCCGTGAGTTCATCCGAACCTTCGAGTCCGCGGTGCGAGAGTTGTTAGCCGACAACGATTCTGATGACGATTCTGATGACGATTCTGATGGTGGGCATATCGAATTTCTGGTGCAGGGCACGCTCTACCCCGATGTTGTCGAGTCCGGTGGCGGCAGTGGTACCGCCAACATCAAGAGTCATCACAATGTCGGCGGCCTGCCTCCTGATTTGAAGTTCACCCTCGTCGAGCCGCTGCGCCTGTTGTTCAAGGACGAAGTTCGCGCGGTCGGCCGCGAACTCGGACTGCCCGAGGAAATCATTGCTCGCCAACCCTTTCCGGGTCCCGGCTTGGGTATCCGGATCATCGGCGAAGTTACCGCGAAACGGCTTGACACACTGCGCCGTGCCGATCTGATCGCTCGCGAGGAGTTGACGTCTGCGGGGCTGGATCACCAGATCTGGCAGTGCCCGGTGGTGCTGCTCGCCGATGTTCGCTCAGTCGGCGTGCAGGGCGACGGTCGCACCTACGGACACCCGATTGTGTTGCGGCCGGTGTTCAGTGAGGACGCCATGACGGCCGACTGGACCCGGGTGCCCTATGACGTGCTGGAGCGTATCTCGACCCGGATCACCAATGAGGTGCCCGAGGTCAATCGGGTGGTGCTTGATGTGACCAGCAAGCCGCCCGGCACCATCGAGTGGGAGTGATCCCTTGACGCCTGTCGCCGACCGGGTGTTTACTCTCATTATCGAACATACATTCGAAAAAAGTGCACGGCGATCGCAGCTGGAGGTGGGCGATGACGGCGGCGATTGCCCT
>SYAA01000189.1 GCA_005789055.1 Actinomycetota bacterium | reverse complement strand
CACCCGGTCTCGCTGGCGCGCGGAAATCACTGGGCCACAGATTGTTCCGGGATCTAGCGGATCGCCTGGTTTCAGACCAGACATGGTTGCGGCCGCGGCCGCGACGGCGTCGTCGTAGCGGGCGCGCGGCACCACCAGGCGGGTGGTAATCGCGCAACCCTGCCCGGCGTGCATCGACGCGGTGAAAGCCGCCATGGAGCAGGCGCCGGCGAGATCGGCATCGTCGAGAACCAGGAATGCCGACTTGCCGCCCAGTTCCAGAAACACCTTCTTAACGGTGGCGGCACCGGCCGCCATCACCGCACGACCGGTCGCGGTTGACCCCGTGAATGACACCATGTCGACGCGCGGATCAGACGCCAACATCGCCCCGACGGCATGATCGTCGGAGGTGACGATATTGAGAACACCCGGCGGAATGTCGGTGTGCTCGGCCGCCAGTTCGCCGAGAACCGCTGCGCACCAGGGGGTGTCAGGGGCGGGCTTGAGCACCACGGTGTTTCCGGCCGCCAACGATGGGCCGATCTTGGCGAGGTTGATCTGATGCGGAAAATTCCAAGGCGTAATGGCACCGACGACTCCGACCGCTTCGCGGACGATAGTGCGCTGGGTGGCGATTCCCATCGGTTTGGCGACACCGAGGTCGGTGCGCCACGGATAGGACTCCGCGGTATCGGCGCCGAAACTCAGATCCTCGACCGGCCCCTCCAGTTGCGCCATCGAGGTGAGCATGCGCGGTGCCCCGACTTCGGCCATGGTGATCTCGCGGAGTTCCTCAATGTGCTCGCGCATCGCGTCGCGCAACTGCCGGACACAACGAACCCGCAACTCGGTGTTAGTCGACCAATCGGTGTCGTCGAAGGCATGGCGCGCGGCATCGATCGCGCGGCTCATATCATCGGCGTCGGCATTGGCGGCGGTCCCAAGCACCTCTTCGGTCGCGGGGTTCACGGTCGGGAAACGCCCTGCGCCACCGGCGAGCAGTTTCCCGCCGATGAACAGATCACTGTTGCGTTCGGCTGCTATCGCCACGCGCGACTCCTGTCTGAACCGCATGGACACCTGTCCGGATTCATCCGTCGCACCCTATCCACTGGGCGGCCGCCGCGGCAAGGCCTTTGCCGATAATCGCTAGGCTGAAGTGCTGTTTGAGCCGGGCGTCTTGCGCCCGTACCGCACCGGCCGTTACGGTGGACATGTGTCCAGCAAGGTGGCGGCGACGGTTCCTGGCGGGCGGCCGGACGTGGTCCGGCGGCCTCGGCAGGAGGAGACCTTCCGCAAACTGGTTCGCTCCGCACTGGACACGCTGCGGGGATCTTCCTATGCCGATCTCACCGTGCGGGGCGTAGCCGCTCACGCCCGAGTAGCACCGGCCACCGCCTATACCTACTTCTCGTCGAAGAACCATCTCGTCGCCGAGGTCTATCTCGAACTGGTCCGCGAGGTGCCCTACTTCACCGACGTCAACGACACCCGCCTCAACCGGGTACAGCAGGCGTTGCGCAGCCTGGCACTGGTCGTCGCCGATGAACCGGAGGTGGCTGCGGCCTGCACCACGGCACTGCTGAGCAATGATGCCGCGGTGTGCACGGTGCGCGACAATATCGGCGCTGAGATTCACCAGCGGATCCGTTCCGCGTTGGGGCCTGACGCCGATGCCCGCACGGTGGCGGCCCTGGAAATGAGTTACTTCGGCGCACTGGTGCATGCCGGCAGCGGTGCGTTCACCTACCGCCAGATCGCCGACCGGCTTGGTTACGTGGTCGGCCTGATTCTCTCTTCCGGAGCCCAGCAGTGACCGCCGGGGCCGCCCCACTGGTGCTCGACCCCTACGACTACAACTTCCACGAAGATCCCTACCCCTATTACCAGCGGCTGCGCGATGAGGCGCCGCTGTATCGCAACGATGAACTCGATTTCTGGGCTCTGACCCGGCATGCCGACGTCCACCAGGGATTCCGCAACAGCGTCGCCCTGTCGAACAAGCTCGGGGTATCGCTTGACCCAATCTCCCGCACCCCCGAGGCCTACCGCACGATGTCGTTCCTCGCCATGGACGACCCAGCCCACCTTCGGCTGCGCACCCTGGTATCCAAGGGATTCACTCCCCGCCGGATCCGCGAACTCGAGGCCAGGGTTGTCGAACTGACCGGACAACATCTCGACACCGCGCTGGAGTCCGAGAGTTTCGATTACATTGCCGAGTTCGCCGGAAAACTACCCATGGATGTGATCTCCGAACTGATGGGAGTGCCCGGCGAGGACCGGGAACGCCTGCGCGCACTGGCAGATGAGGTGATGCACCGCGACGACGGAGTGGCCGATGTCCCGATGGCCGCCGTCGAAGCCTCGATGCAGCTACTGGTCTACTACGCCGACATGGTGACGCAACGGCGCAAGCAGCCGACCGACGATCTCACCTCTGCATTGCTTCAGGCCGAAATCGACGGCGACCGCCTCGGCGACGAAGAGATCATGGCCTTTTTGTTCCTGATGGTGGTGGCCGGCAACGAGACCACCACGAAACTCCTTGGCAACGCCGCCTACTGGGGTGCCCGAAACCCTGACCAGCTTGCCAGTGTCCACGCCGACCACTCACGAATCCCGCTGTGGGTGGAGGAGACCCTGCGCTATGACACCTCGAGTCAGATCCTGGCCCGCACCGTGACCACCGATATCGAGTTCTACGGCACCACCCTGCACGAAGGCGACACCGTGCTGCTGATGCCCGGCGCGGCACACCGCGACGAACGCGTCTTCGACTCCCCCGACGTCTTCCGGATCGGCCGCGACATCGGGTCAAGGCTGTTGAGCTT
>SYAA01000188.1 GCA_005789055.1 Actinomycetota bacterium | reverse complement strand
CGGAATTGGTCTCACCCACCACGCCCCCGAGGTGGGTAAAAACCTGCTGGATCACCTGGTCGCCACACTGGGATTCGACGTGCGCGACGACAGTCTCTTCGATGCCGAGAAGCCCCGCGAGTTGCTCAATTACCTGCTCCGTCGCCGGGGCATGCTGACCTCCAACGTCGGGGAGGCCTACGGGTTCGTGCGCAGCCGAGATGACCTCGACCTGCCGGATATCGAACTGATTTGGGCGCCCGCCCCATTCTTCGACCAGGGCATCGGTGAGCCGTACACCGGGCATGCGATCGCCACCGGTCCAGTCCTGCTCAAACCCCGCAGCAGCGGCACGATCGGGTTGCGCTCGGCGGATCCGGCCGTCAAACCGATCATCGATCCGCGCTACCTGTCCGATCCGGACGGTATCGACCGCGGCGCGATGATGGCCGGCCTGCGGGCGACCGCCACCATCGCCGGGTCCCCCGCGCTCAAGGACATCATCGGCCCGATAGCCCGACCGTTGCACGCCACGGCGCTCGACGACGAGACCCTCGAACAGGCTCTCGACACCTGCTCACACACCCTGTATCACCCGGTGGGCACGGCCAGGATGGGCCGCGACGAACGCAGCGTCGTCGACCCGCGACTGCGGGTGCGAGGCGTGCACGGTCTGCGGGTGGCCGACGCTTCGGTGATGCCCTCGATTATCCGGGGACACACTCACGCGCCCGTCGTTGTCATCGGCGAGAAGGCAGCGGAGTTGATCGCCGCCGACAGGTGAGCGCCAATCAGTGGTCGGCCAATCGGTAGTCGGCCAATCAGTAGTCGGCCAATCAGTAGTCGACCAATCAGTAGTCGACCAATCAGTAGTGGTACGTGTCCGAGGGTGCCGTCACGTGCACGGCCTGGTCGTCGAAATCCGACACCTCGATGCCGTAGGAGCGAGCCAGGTCGATGATCTTGGTGGCGCGGGCGATCCGCGGAAGATCGGAACCGTTACGGATCTCGCCCCCGTCGCGTTCGTATTCGGCGAAGAATTCCTTCGCCCAGGTGATCTCCTCCTGCGACGGCGATAGCCCCTCGTTGACGGTGGCGCACTGGTCGGGCGTCAGGCAGATCTTGCCGGTCATGCCGAACTCGGCAGAAACCGCGGTGGCCTCACTGAGCTTTAGGGCGCTCGAACCCACCGTCGGCCCATCGATCGCGCCGGTGAGGTGGGCCGCCTTGGAGGCGATGGTGAACCGCGAACGCGCGTAAGCCAGGGTCGTCGGATGCTCGCCGAATCCGGTGTCGCGGCGGAAGTCGCCGATGCCGAAGGCCAGCCGGAAGGTGCCTTTGGTGGCGGCGATCTCGGTGATGCGTTCCAGTCCGCGGGCCGTCTCGACCAGCGCGACGATCGGGACTCCGGGCAGTCGCTTGGCGGTTTCGGTGACGTGGTCGACCGACTCCACCATCGCCAGCATCACACCCCCGACCGAGGTTTTCGCCAAGGTGTCCAGATCGTCGGCCCAGAACTGAGTGCCGAACCCGTTGACCCGCACCCAATCGTTGTTGTCCTCAGCCAGCCAGCGCACCACATTCTCCCGCGCGGCCGCCTTGCCCTGCGGCGCCACCGCGTCCTCGATGTCGAGCACCACGATGTCGGCCCGCGATCGCGCGGCCGGAGCGAACTTGTCGTACTGGGCGCCGTTGACCAGCAGCCAGCTTCGGGCCAGCACGGGGTCGATGCGGAAACCCGGATCCTGGGTGTCCGCGCTGGCTTCGCGTCCGTTGACGTGGTCGTACATACCTGGCCCTGATGCCTTCCCTGCGGCGAAATGTGGCTCCGCGCAGTTGCGGAGTACCGGATAACGTGCGGAGTCCCGGATAACCCGGGAAACACGGAATCCCCGGAAATATAGTGTCACCGGCAGCCGTTGATAGCCAAACCCGCTCGATCAGGCAAGATCGCCACCATGCGTAAAACAGTGGGTGCGCTTGGTGTGGTGATGGCCTTATTCGGGGTGCTGTTCACCCTGCAGGGATTCGGTGCGGTGCAGGGCAGCCCGATGAGCAACACCACAACGTGGTCGGTGCTGGGGCCGATCATTGCGGTGATCGGCGTTGTACTCGCGATCGGCGGCTGGCGCAGCCGCTGATCGTCACCTGCTGCTGGGCGTCACCGGCTGGTGGTTCCGGCTGGTGGCGGTCACATGTAGCGCCGGACCGACGCGAGCCGATGGCGCCACCGGGCTACGGTCGCGTCGTCGGCCGCGAACTGCGTCAGCCGCGCCGGATCGGGCGCCGGCGGCATGGGCGAGACGGGCAGGGTGCCGTCGACGGGAATGAGGGCCCGGCCTGCGCTGACGAGATCGCCGCCAAGCATGCCCACCCCTAGCGCGCTCGCGTAACCGGTGTCGGGCAGGACGCCGGCCAGGGCCAGGCCGCCGGCGGTCCCGATACTGCTCTCCAGTGAGCCCGACACCACGCACGGCAGAGCGCAGGACTCGGCGACTCGCAGCGCGCGCCGAACCCCGCCCAGGGCGGCGACAGTCAGCACTGCGATGTCGGCCGAGGACGCCAGGGGCAGCCGCAGCGGATCGGGCGCTTCCCGGATCGACTGGTCGACCGCGACCGGAACGCCCACTCGCCTGCGGACCGCGGAAACCTCCGCGAGGGTGCAGCACGGCTGTTCGATGAACTCCAGTCCCCCTGCGGCTTGATCCAGCGCCGCGATCGCTGCGACCGCGGTATCGACATCCCAGTTGCCGTTAGCGTCGCAGCGGATCGACCCCGACGGCCCCAGCGCCGCGCGCACCGCCGCGACCCTGGCGATGTCCCCGGCAAGCGTGCCGCCCCGGTCACCGACCCGCACCGACGCGGTCCGGCAGCCGGCCGCGGCGACGATCTCCCGGGCCCGATCCGGATCCACCGCCGGTACGGTCACCGCGACCGGCACCCGGCCCCGGACCGGGTCCGGCCAGCCGACAGTGCCCGCCTCGACCGACGCAGTGAGCCAGCGTCCCGCGCGCTCGTCGTCCACGTCGGGGGGTGCGCTGAACTCCCCCCACCCCTGCGGGCCTTCAATGAGCATTCCCTGATGGACGCGCCGCCCACCGATCGCGTCGGTCAGCGGAATCTCGAACACCGGTGCGTCATCGAAGTCAATCCACGTCCTCACGCACGGTTCCTCACGCGCGCGGCGGCGACCAGTAGGCCAGCATTTCGGCAAACGTATCGAAAGCCGGTGCGGAATACCCATACGTCGCCTCGAAATGGATGCTGAGTGGGAACCCCAGCTCGGCGACGCCGTCGATCACCCGTTTGTAGAGATCGACGGTGAGTCGGCGCTTGTCGACCGGATCGGAGGCTGCCAGCGTCCTGACAAAATCCTGTTCGGCGGCGACAGCGGCGTTGCCGGCATCCTGAATCAGCCAATTGATCAGTCCCACGCGGCTTTCCACCTTCGGCACGAAACCGAAGGAGAGCAGGATTTCGGGGCGCTGGTCGCTGGATCGGGCGAAGTCCGTCAGAAATCCGACGATGGCGTCGGAGTACAACAATTGCGTCATCCCGTAGGTGGCACCACGGTCGCACTTGAACCCGAAGCGGCCCGTCTCGCCGTCCCGGGTCGGGATCAGGATCGCCCCGCGATTGGGCACCAGATCTCGGTAGATCGCCAATGCATCGGTGGGTGCGACACCGCTGCCCTCGCCGTCGCTGAGGGTGCGCGGCACGCCGACGAACGCGATGCCCTCCATGCCTGCAGCGACGAGGTCGGTGACTCGCCGACGCAGTGCGATCTCGTCGGAGAATGCGGTGACCTGGGTGCACAGACCCTTGACGCCGGGAAGTTCCGGCGAGATGAGTTGCCAATAATCCAAGACGTCGAGCTTGGGCTTCATCTCCACCGGACGGTCGTCGTCCTCCTCGATCATTCCGGGAATCATGACGTAGCCGATCCGCTCGGCGATTCCGATCTCGGTCGAGATCCGCGCAACCTTGCGTGCCTCATCCAGCTGCTCGGTCAGGCTGCGATCGGTGTTGGGCGCCACCATTTCCAGGGCGACCGTAGAGAGAGGCACGGGGACTAACCTTACCGATCGACCGGACGCGCCCGACACACACTTGACTGATTCCAGAAAACGGACCAGGCTCGTATCTGTGCCGTTCACGTCGGATTATGCGGAGCTTCTTCGCAACTCCGCCCTGCGGGTGACGCGGCCGCGTGTCGCCGTTCTCGATGCGGTGCACGCCCACCCGCATGCCGACACTGACACGATTTTCGGCGCGGTGCGGGTGGGACTACCTGACGTGTCACGGCAGGCTGTCTACGACGTCCTGGCCGCACTGACCGATGCCGGACTGCTCCGGCGCATTCAGCCCTCGGGGTCAGTCGCCCGCTACGAGTCGAGGGTCAGCGACAACCACCATCACGTCGTCTGCCGGTCCTGCGGAACCATCGCGGACGTGGACTGCGCCGTTGGCGACACGCCCTGCCTGACCGCGGCGTCCGACCACGGTTTCGTTCTCGACGAAGCCGAGGTCATCTACTGGGGACTCTGCCCCGATTGTTCAACCTGACCTACGCTGAGATCGCAACCGTGATCGCGGCTCGAATCACCTACTCCTGAAAGGAAATTCCATGGCTGAGGAAAACGCGGGCGGCTGCCCGATGCGGATCAGGCCACCCGCCGAGGGAGGCAGCAACCGCGATTGGTGGCCCGATCAGATCAATCTGAAGATGCTGGTGAAGTATCCCGCTGAGAACAATCCGATGGACCCGGATTTCGACTATGCCGCCGCCGTCGCGACCATCGACGTCGATGAACTCAAAGCCGACGTCGAAGCGGTCATGACGAATTCGCAGGATTGGTGGCACGCCGACTACGTCAACTACGGTCCGTTCTTCGTCCGGATGGCCTGGCACTCCGCTGGCACCTACCGGGTCCAGGATGGCCGCGGTGGCGCCGGCTCGGGCATGCAGCGCTTTGCTCCGATCAACAGCTGGCCGGATAACACCAGCCTCGACAAGGCCCGCCGGTTGCTCTGGCCGGTCAAGAAGAAGTACGGCAAGAGCCTGTCGTGGGCGGATTTGATGATCTTCGCCGG
>SYAA01000187.1 GCA_005789055.1 Actinomycetota bacterium | reverse complement strand
ACCGATGGGCAGTCTCAGCACCACCGTGGCGGCGAGTTCCTTGCGGGTACTTGCGCGCAATTCAGCCACCCGACCCGGGATGAAGGTGTCAGTCAGTATCTCGAGGTAGCGGACCTTGTCTTCGGTGACAGTCTCGAAGGTCCCGAACAGCACCGCGCTGCGGTAGTGAAACGACGATTCGAATCCGCTGCGCGCCACCACGACTCCGTCGAGAGTCGTCACGCTCACGGCGGCCGGCGCACCACCGGCCAGGGCGCTCAGCCATGGCGAACCGGTAGATCCATGGATCACGACGTAGTCAGAGATGCGGGCGAATCCGATCGGGAGCGCAACCGGATATCCGTCGCGCACCAGGGCCACGGTGGCCAGTGGCGTGCTGTCCAACAACTCGTCGAGTTGACGCCGTGAGGTGCGCTGCTTCTCGGCGAGACGGCTTACCGTGGTCGAGGGTTTCGGCATCGTGTCATCGTCGCACGGCCTTATCGCTGCACGCGCCGCAACGCCTCCGGGGTCAGATCCTTCAGTGTGGGATAGCCGTCGACGGCCATGATCAGGTCGGCCTCGGCCAGCATCGAGCGCAGCACGTGCACGATCCCGTCGGTGCCGGCCAGTGCCGCCCCGTAGGCGTACGGCCGGCCGATGCCGACAGCTTTGGCGCCCAGGGCCAGTGCCTTGATCACGTCGGCCCCGGATCGGATACCGGAGTCGAACAAGACGGGCACATCGCCGCACGCCGCCACCACGTCGGGCAGGCAATCGATGGCGGGCAGCCCGCCATTGGCCTGACGGCCTCCGTGGTTGGAGCAGTAGATTCCGTCCACTCCGGCGTCGATGGCACGCCGCGCATCATCGGGATGGCAGATGCCCTTCAGTATCAACGGCAGCGTGGTGATCGAACGCAACCACGGAATGTCGTTCCACGTCAACGAGTTTCCGAAGATGCTGACCCAGTGCATCACCGCGGCTCGCGGGTCGGCGTCGATGTCGGCATCGACTTTCGCGCGGAACACCGGATCGCTGATGTAGTTGGCCAGGCACAGCCCGCGCAGTTGCGGGAAGTTCGCCGTCGACAGATCCCGGGGCCGCCAGCCGGGGATCCAGGTGTCAAGGGTGACCACGATTCCGGCGTAGCCAGCCGCCTCGGCGCGGCGCACCAGGCTCTCGGCGAGTTCGCGATCGGTGGGGGTGTAAAGCTGGAATAATCCGGGGGTATCGCCGAATTCGGCTGCGACGTCTTCCAGTGGGTCCATGGTGAGCGTCGACACGCACAGTGGCACGCCGGTGCGCGCGGCGGCGCGGGCCGCCGCGATGTCGCCATGGCGGTCTGGCGTACAGAGGCCGATCACACCGACGGGCGCCATGAAGATCGCAGGCCAGCGTCGCCCCCAGAGTTCGACCGACATATCGCGTTCGGTGGCGCCGACAAGCATCCGGGGAATCAGTCCCCACTGCTCAAATGCGGTGACGTTGGCGCGCTGGGTGCGCTCGTCGCCGGCACCCCCGGACACATAGGACCAGACCGACGGAGACAGGGCCTGCTGCGCGCGGGACTGGAGTTCGTCGAAGGACATCGGCAGACTGGGGAGCACCCCGGCCAAGCCCTGGAAGTAGATCTCGATCTGGTAGTTGCCATACGACTGCGTCATAGTCTGTTCCCTAGGTCAAAGTCTGCGACCACATCAGCCACGCGGCGTAGCTGATCGAGGTCGGTACTGGTCGGGATGAGGTGAATCTCGCTGGTGCCGATGGCGGCGAACTGCCCCAGCACGTCGGCCAGTTCGTCCTCGGTGCCGGCAAAGCCGGTATGCGGGGCCATCGCGTCGACGAACTCACCCGGGATCCAGTTCATGTAGTGCCGCAGGTGGCGGTGAATCTGGGCGCGGGAGTCAGCCGGGTCGCCGAGGGCGAACCAAAACGAGGTGGCCAGATGGGGGGCCGGCTTGCCAGCCTGCGCCCAGGCGGTGCGGCCGACCTCGAACAGTTCATCCTGTTTAGCGACGTCGAGATCCAGTGTGATGCCGGCCAGACCGTCGGCCCACGGTGCGGCACTGCGCAGCGTCTTGGGTCCGATCGTGCCGACCAGCAGTCGAGGTCCCCCGGAGTGCACCGGTGCCGGACCAACCGGCAGCACCGATTCGGTGATCTTCTCCCCCGACCACACCCGCTTCATGATCTCGACCCGCTGTGCCATCTCGCGCATGGTCTGCGTCGACGGGTCCGCGCCGACGGCCAGGTAGTCCTCCTGACGGCCGCCCACCCCGACGCCGACGGTGAGCCGGCCGCCGCAAAGCATGTCGCCGGTGGCCAGTGATTTGGCGAGCAGCACCGGGTCATGCAGCTGCGGCACGACCACGGTGGTGATCAGCGGTACCCGGTGTGTCCAGGCCGCCAGGGCCCCGAGGAGTGTCAGCGCCTCAGGATTGCCGAAGGCAATGCGTTCGCCCCAGCACAGTGACGAGAACGGGCCCTCGTCGATCGCCTGCGCCCACCGGCGCAACACGGTCGCATCAAGGTCGGGCTCCATCACGGGCATGCTCATGCCAATCTGCACGTCGCGATTGTGGCACGCCGTCGATCTTGTCCGGCCCCGGCTACCGCGCCGGATCCTTACGCGCCCGGATCGGTTCGGCCGGGGTGGTCGGCGCCAGCAGGGTGCCGTGCAGGCTGCCGCGCGCGGTGCGGGCCGTCACCAGCAGCCAGGTGCCGAGCAGGCCGAGATAGGCGATCAGCGCCGCGACGGCGAACGCCGGCAATCCGGTGTGCACGGCCAGTTGGGTGGTGCCGGTCACGAAGGTGCCCACCGGGAAGGTCAGGCTCCACCAGGTCAGTGCGAACGGCATGCCGCGCCGCAGTGTGCGCACAGTCAGCGCCGTCGCCAGTGCGATCCACAGCACTGCGAATCCCCACACCGGCACACCGAACAGAATCGCGAACGAGTTCATGGCCGCGGCGATATCGGGTTCAACGGCCAGAGCCGCGTTGAGGCCGAGAAGCCCTGCGGCCGTGATGGATTGGCCCAGCGGGCCGAGTACGATCCACAGCGTCGGCACCCGGGCGGTGCCCGAGACGCCGTAGAGCGCGAGCCTGCTCCAGATCATCGAGATGATGATGAGGGCCGCCACCAGGCTCAGCCCGAACAGCGCGTAGCAGCCGTAGAACATGGTCTGGCGCCCGACTCCGGCCGGCATGTGCGGAATCAGCAGCGCCCCGGTGGCGGCAGACACCATGGGCGGGACCACCGGCATCAGCCAGCCGCCGAACGCGGCGTCGGGTTCGACCGAGTGCTGGGTGAACATTAGGAACGGGATGCTGACGGCGGTAAAGAGCCCGCCGACGGTGCCCACCATCCACAGCGCCCAGGCCAGTTCGATTGCGGCGCGGTCGCCGATCAGATCTCCGCCCACCAACACCGCACCGGAGGCCACGGTCAACAGTGCCATCGGTGCCGCGCCGTAAAAGTGCGCCATCTGCGGGTTGCGGGCGTGGCTGCGCGCCGCAGTCGGGTGCCGCAGCCAGTGCCCACCGATCACGGCCAGCAGCACCACCAACAGCAGAGCGGCGATCACCCACATCGCGCGGGTGAAGGTGTACAGGCCCGGAATATGGAGGGGGCCCAGAAGATGGACGGGGAGCGTGGCACCGGCGTTGGCGACGATTCCGGTGCCCATCACCGAGGCGAACCAGTTCGGGCCGATTCCGCCAAGGATCTCCACCCGGGTCAGCGCCGGTCCGGTCTCGGGTCCCCCCGCGTCGGCCCCCACCGCGTCGGCCCCCGTCGCGTCAACCCCCGTCGCGTCGACCCCCGCCGCGTCAAACACTGCGGCGCCCGCGATGGTCTTCCTGCGTGAGGTAGTCCGCCGCCATCTCCGTGACGTGGTCGGGCAGCGCGCCGGCGGCGACGTCGGCCAGGGTGGTGGCCTCCAGGACCGCCCGCATGCTCGCCCGCAGTGCGCGCCACACGTCGGTGAGTGCCGCGGTGGGACCGGAATAGGGAAGGTCACCCAAGCCGATATCCCGAACGCTGGCCAGTGGTCCGTCGATACAGCGCAGCACGTCGGCGATGCTGATCGTCTTGGCCGGCCGGGCCAGTTCGTAGCCGCCGTCGCGGCCACGATGGCTGCGCACGAGGCGGTCGGCCCGCAGGTCGGCGAGGATGTCGACGAGAAACTGGGCCGGAATGCCCTGGGCGGCGGCGAGGTCGTCGGTCTTGACCACCACGCCGGGTTCGGCCGTGGCCAGTTGGGTCATGGCGCGGACGGCGTATTCCGCCTTAGCCGACATCCGCATGCTGCGGATTCTGCCACTGGTCTGACTGCGCGCGGACCAGAAGGCGTCGGCGCGGGTCAGCCGCGGTGGCGAGCGGCCTGGGCACGCCCGGCGGGCTTGGCGGGTTCGTCGGAGACCGCCGGGGCGGCTTGCTCGGCGGCGCCGTCGGCGACCGGCAGGTTGCTGACGGCTGATTCGCTCGCGCCACCCGAACTCGGTCCGGCGGTCGTTCCACCGACCGCACTGATCGCGTCGCGGACGGCCCCGGCGGCCTTGCGGGCGGCACCGGCGAGGCTCGCGTCGGGGCGCACGGCGTCAATCCCGACCGGCGTCGCGCCGGGCACCGGGTTGCGATGGCGTCGATTGTCACGGACGGTCCGCGATGATGCGTCAGCGATCCGCGGGTCAGATTCTGCTGAACCGGATTCTGATGGGTCAGATTCTGATGTGCCGGGTGCGGTCGGGAGCGGTGCCGGTCGCGCGCCGGGCGCCGGGGCAGGGGCCGAGGCCGGGGCCGCGGCCGCGGGGTTGCGGGGCGCCGGCGACAGGTACTTGACGACGACGGTCCGCAGGGTGTCGTAGACCATGGCCGGCGGGCCGAGTGGGGCCACCACCGCCTTGACGGCGTTGGCCAGCGCGCCCTCGAAGTCACCGCTGACCAACGCGGTGAAGGTTCTCACGATGAGAATCGGTTCGTGGGCCACCAGGGCGCCGACGGCGAAGGCGGCCTCAATCAGTCCGGTGCTGACGTACTCGACATCGGCCGCCAGGCTCGCGACGAGCTCCCGGACCACAGGGACCACGTCGTTGGCGACGAACTCGCTGGAATCCGCCGCCGCGGCGGCCACGTCGGCCACGTCGGCCACCGAAGGAACCAGGGCGCCGAGGTCGCGCGGATCGGTGATCGCGGAGAAATCGGGGACCGGGGTCGCGGCGAAAGGGACGTAGGGACTCGACGCTGCAGTCAACTCGGGAGGAGACACCGCGGCGACGCCCGCCACGAAGGCATCAACGATGACGTCCTTACCCATCGAGGTGGCGTCGGCGGCCAGTCCGGAGATCAGATCCTTGAGAACCGAGAAGGGATTGCTCGATCCTGCCGGGCCGGGAGCGATCGCGTCGAGGAAGGCCTGGTCGAGCATCCCGATGGTCTCGGTGTTGCCGGCCGACAATTGCACCGCTGGAATCGCAACGTCGGCGCGTGGCGCCACAATCGGGTTGGTGACCACCACACCGGCGGTCACCAGGGACACGCCCGTCGTCAGAATTGGTCCAATTACCCTGCGCACGCGTGTCACCGCCTTCCCGTCAGCCCTACCATACCTGAGAAAAAGCTGAGCGCCTACCCAATGGGCGGGAATTCGTCACCCTAGTTTTCCCAATTGCCGCCGCGGACCCGGACTCCAGCCAATACCCACAGTTCAGTCGCGCCGTGGCCGGATCGGTGCCGACCCCGCCCCGGCCGACCCGGCTGGGTGTGGCGCACCCGGGCCCACGGGTTCGTTTCTGAGAATTCGCCCCTGCGAAATCGTCCAGGCCCGAGACAGCACGCTGCCCCTCCGCTTAGCGGAGGGGCAGCGTGTTTACTGCTGTGGTGCTTCAGCCGTTAAGCAGAGGCACGAACCGCGCGAGCCGCCTTGCGGGCCGGCTTCGGCGCCGCAACCTCAGCGGCCGGAGCCTCGGCAGCCTCAGCGGCCGGAGCCGCCTCAGAGCTGTCGGCAGCCGGAGCCTCGGCAGCCGGAGCCGCCTCAACCGCAGCCGCACGGGCCGACGCAGCCGACGCAGCCAGAGCGGCCGGAGCAGCCGGAGCTTCAGCAGCCAACGACGGCGTAACCGTCGTCGTCAGCGCGCCGGCAACCTGCTTCACCGCGGACTGAACCACCGCCCGAGTGCTGGGGATGTAGTTGGTGCCCAACGGCTCGGTGCCGTTTACGTTTGGCCCCTCACCGGGTGGGATAAGAGCGGTCTGCTGACCCGCACCGATAGTGAGGTTCAGGACCAATCCCGGAATACCGGTGGGGCCGAAGATCCCGTCGATCGCCGTGTTCCAGCCGTCCTCAAAGGTGGTCGCCGCGAACGTCTCTTCCACGATCTGGACGGTCCGCGCAACCACCGCGCCGATCTGAGCCACGGTGGCCTCGACCAAGTACCCGGCCGACGCGATGGCGAGCCCGACTACGGCCTGAGCCCGAGCCACCACGTTGCTGAGCACGTAAGCGCCGGCACCGAGGGCCAAGGTGCCCGCATCGCTGATCGCGGTACCGAGGGTCGCCAGGGCGCCCGGGATATCCAGGGTGAGCAGGTCACCGGCGGCGTTCCAGACGCCCTCGCTCAGCGCGATACCAGCGGCGGACAGGGCCGCGACGGTGACGTTGAGGTAATCCGAGCCGTTGATGCCCAACTGGCGAACGATCGGCAGCGCGTCATCGATGATCTGCGGGAGCAGACCGATTGACGAAAAGCCGCCGTT